>NZ_JBHWIV010000017.1:124365-124800 GCF_042731675.1 Kitasatospora sp. NPDC059827
CATAAACCCCCGTTGATCTTTCCTTTTTGGGGGGGTGTGGAGGGCCCCCTGGCGGCGGGGGGGGGGGGGGGGGGGGGGGGGGGGGGGGGGGCCCCCCCCCCCCCCCACCCCGCGGAGAAGTGCCTTTCGGGTTCGAGCGAGTAGGGCGAGCAGCACACCCACAGCCGAATTCGGCTTTGTGGATTCCTTGACGAATCACTATGACTGGACGTAATTTTCGGTTCTCTGCCGGCGAGCCGCCGCACCGTCGAATCGGATCCCGATTTCCCGTGGCATCGATGACGACCCCTCGCAAGCCGCAGGAATTCGCTCCACCGGGAAGTTCGACGACGATCTCCTGCCGCTTTCTCCGCCGCACACGACTGTGGTGGGGGCCGGAATTGGCGGCCCCCACGGCCCCCGCCGCGTAGGCCGGGCGATAGGGGGGGGTTCACA
>NZ_JBHWIV010000017.1:124810-138020 GCF_042731675.1 Kitasatospora sp. NPDC059827
AGATCTGGCGCTCGTCGTGGGGTTTGGGGGTGTTTTTGGGGTCTTTTTTTCCGTCTACTTGCGGCGGGTGGGGGGGCGGGGCCCCCCCCCCCCCCCCCCCCCACGGCCCCGGCCTCAACGGCCGGTCGTTCGAGGGGAGATCCCTCAGACCGCCGGGAAGATCTCGGCGTCCGGCTTGAGCAGCTGGCCCGGCTTCGGCGCGGTGCCGTCCACCAGGTAGCGGGTGACCAGCGCGTTCAGCGCCTTGCTGCGGCCGACGGCGCAGTGCTCGATGGAGTCGACGCTGACCAGCACGGCGTTGCCCAGCTCCTGCTGCATCCGCTGGGCGAACTTGTACTGGGTGGCCGGGTCGTAGAGGTTGCCGATCACCATCACGGTGTTGGAGGTCTTCTTGTTCCAGGGGCCGGTGAAGCGCTCGGCGTCCCGGGCCGGGGCGGGCCAGCTCGCGCACGCCGGGGCGTCGAAGGCCTGGTAGCGGCCGAAGGTCGGCGACTCCTTCTCCCACGCACGGGCGACGTTGGCGAACACCCGGTCGTTCGACGGGTACGGCTTGTCCTGGCAGTTGACGCCCATGTAGGAGTCGTCACCGGCGTACTCGGAGTCGGCCGGGGCCTCGCGCAGCGCCCGCGGGACGTTCACCGTGAGCTGGTTGGCCGCGTCGTCGGAGACGTCCGCCTTCGGCGCCAGCAGGGCGGCCGCGGCCGGCTTCTGCATCACCTGGTAGGTGGCCTGCAGCGACTTCGCCAGCGGAGCCAGCTTGGCCTGCGAGTAGAGCGCGCTCGCCACCTCGCTGGTGAAGCTGCTCAGCGTCACCTTGGAGCCGTTCGACAGCGTGATCGGGCTGGTCCGCAGGTGGTCGCGGAGCGCGTCGAACTTGGCGCGGGTGTCGCCCTCGCCGAAGGCGCAGCGTGGGGCGCCGGCGGTCTGGCAGCGCTTGAGGAACTCGTCCAGGGCGATCTCGAAGCCGCCCGCCCGCTGGCGGTCGTACTCCAGGCCGTTGTGCAGGCGCAGGTCGGGGTCGACGTTGCCGTCGACGATGACCGCGCGCACCTTGTTCGGGTACATGGCGGCGTAGGTGGACCCGATCAGCGTGCCGTAGGAGAACCCGGCGAAGGTCAGCTGGGAGTCGCCGACGGCGCGGCGCATCCGGTCGAGGTCACGGACCACGTTGATGGTCGACATGTGCTCGATCAGCGGGCCGGCGTTCTTGCTGCAGGCGTCGGTGTAGTCCTGGTCGGCGTCCAGGGTCTCGTCGACCTCGGCCTTGGTGACGGGTACGCCCACCATGCGGTTGTTGACCGCGTCGGCCTCTTCCTGGGTCTTGAAGCACTTGAGCGGGTTGCTCCGGGCCACCCCGCGCGGGTCGAAGCCGACCAGGTCGAACTTGGCCTGCACCTCGGCGCCGAAGCGGGTGGTGGTCGCCCACATGTATCCGCTGCCGCCGGGGCCGCCCGGGTTCATGAACAGCGAACCGATCCGCTTGGCCGGGTCACTGGCACGGTGCCGCATCATGGCGATGCCGACCTTCTGGCCCGACGGGTCGTCGTAGTCCAGCGGCACGGGGTAGACGGCGCAGTCGAAGCCGCCCGGGTCCGGCTTGGTCGGGTCGGGGTTACAAGGCTTCCAGTCGACGGGGTCGACCTTCGCTTCGGCGGCCGCCGCACCCGGGGCCCGGTCGATCGGCGCGGCCGACGCGGCCACAGCGGTTCCGGTGACAAGGGCGAGCGCGCAAGTGACCGCTCCGGCCAACGTGGATATGCGGGACAAGGAACCTCCTCCGTGCTGAAAGGGCGGCCCCAGCCTGTCAGTCTGAGATCTCCCTGTGAAGACCTCGTAGCGGCGGAATTGTTTCGGACTTCCGGCCGCTCTCCCCGGAAACATTCTGTGAATGAACCAACTTGACGGTTGATTGACCTGACGGTGGTTCAACCACACCCGATTGGACGACGGGCGAGCGCCGACCGGGCCGTGGGTCGGCGGGCCGACCAAGCCCTTGATCCACTCGACGCGGCGCTCCTCGACCGGGCCCGGGCGCCGCATCCACTCCCCCATGGACTCCGACCCACGCCCGGGACGCCCGCCGGATCGGCCGGACGGGCCCGGGGGGGCTCCGGGGCGGCGGGCCCGCGGCGGGCCCGCGGCGGGCGGCAGGGTAGCGCAATCAGGATGCATCCGGAACAAAGTAGGATGACTCAACTCCCGCGCTACGCGCGAAGAGTTCCATAAATGTTCCATTTGCCCGATTTACTACCGCTTCACACGCCCGGAGCCCCCCTCATGGACAACACGTCCACCGCCGACACCGCCGCCGGCGCGATAGAGACGCGCGGAATCGAACCCGTCCCCGACCACGAGCGTCAGGGCAGAGTCCGCGAGCTCTTCCCGACCTGGGTCGCGGCGAACATCAGCGTCCTGCTGCTCACCATGGGTGCCGCCCTGGTGGTGCTGAACCAGCTCAACTTCTGGCAGGTCCTGATCGTCGCCGCGTGCGCCGCGCTCGTCTCGTTCGGCCTGGTCGGCGTGCTGTCGGTCTCCGGCAAGTGGGGCGGGGCACCGGGCGCGACCCTCTCGCGGGCCACCTTCGGGGTGCGCGGGAACCTCTTCCCCGGCGCGATCCTCTGGATCGCCCGGTTCGGCTGGGAGACGATCAACGCCGTCACCGGCGCCTACGCCGTGCTGACCGTGCTCGACCTGGTCTTCGGCGTCAAGAGCAACACCGCGCTGATCGTGATCACCCTGTTCGCCTTCGTCGCCTGCACCTTCCTGGTCTCCGGCATGGGCCGGAAGGCGCTCAACGTCTGCAACACCTGGTCGACGTACCTCTTCGGCGTGTTCAGCGTGCTGGTGCTGGGCTACCTGATCGCGACCATGCACTGGAGCGAGGTCTTCTCCAAGCCCGCGGGCACCACCGCGATGGTGGTCGCCGGCATCGGGACCATCGCCGCCGGCGGCATCAGCTGGGTCCCCACCGGCCCGGACTTCGCCCGCTACCTGCCGCACTCCGCCTCCGGCAGGAAGATCGTCGGCGTGACGGTCTCCGGCGCCGGCCTGGTCATGGTGCCGATGGTGCTGATGGGCGCCGTGATGGCGGTGGCCTCCCCCGGCCTGGCCCAGGCCGCGGACCCGGTCTCCTTCCTCGGTGACCTGCTGCCGACCTGGCTGGCCGTGCCCTACCTGCTGACCGCGATCGTGGGCATGCTGCTGATCAACAGCCTGTCCATGTACTCGGCCGGCTTCACCGCTCAGACCATGGGCGTCAAGCTGCCGCGCGCCCTGGCCGTCAGCATCAACGCCGTGATCTCGCTGGTCGGCGGCCTGCTGCTGATGCTGGTCGCGAAGAGCTTCCTGGGCTCCTTCATCACCTTCCTGATCCTGCTCGCCGTCTCCTTCTCGGCCTGGATCGGCGTCTACGCGGTGGACATGTTCCGGCGCCGGACGCGCGCGGTGCGCTACGACGCCGCCGCGCTGATGGACACCACCCGGAACAGCCGCTACTGGTACGCGGGCGGCTTCTGCTGGCAGGCGATGGTCTCCTGGGTGCTCGCGCTGCTGTTCGGGCTCGCCTTCACCAAGTGCGACTGGTTCGCCGGCCCGCTCTCCGACACCCCCGTCGGCAAGTACGGCCTGGCCTGGGCCGCCACCATCGTGATCTCCGGCGCGATCATGGCCGTGCTCCCCACGCCCCGCGAGAACGTCCCGGCCACCCCCGACCGGTCGGCCGCCGAGCAGGCCGAGCGGACCGAGCGGACCGAGCGGGCCGAGCGGACCGACCAGGTCACCGTCTGACCCCGGCCACACCCCGGGCCCGACCCCCGGGCCCACACCCCGGACCGCCCGGTCGCGGCGACTCAGCCGAGTCGAGGCGACCGGGCGGTCCCGTTTCCATCCGCCCTTGACGCACTCCCCGTGGAACGACGACCGCGGGTCTCAGCCGGCCGCCGGGCTGCCGACCCGCAGCAGGTTGCCGCTGCGGTCGACCAGGGCGAACTCCCGCATCCGGTAGTCGGTGCCGCCCACCGGCGTCAGCCGGCTGCCGGTGGCCGGGTCGGCCTGGACACCGATCCGCTCCCACTCCCGGTGCCATGCGTCCGCGTCCCGGACCTGGAGGTAGCAGCTGCTCGCGGTGGCCAGCGGATCCACCCCCGGTTCATGGCGGAAGTGCAGCTCGACCGTGCCCCGGACGACGATCAGGTAGCCGTCCGGCCCGTCCCAGCGGCCCCGGGGCTCGAAGCCGAGCCGGCCGTAGAACTCCTGGGTCTCGTCCAGGTCCCGGCTCGGCAGGACCGGAACCGCGTACTCGTCCATGCCGCCACCCTATCCGCCGCCCCGGAGCGGGGTGCGCGGGCTGCTCAGCGCCTCCTCTCGTACCTGGTCAGGAGGACGCCGTCGGGAAACGTCCGCGTCTCCACCAGGTTCAGGTCCACCCAGCTGTCCAACGCGGTGAAGAACGGCGTGCCGCCGCCCACCAGGACCGGGTGGGTGGCGATCACGTACTCGTCGATCAACCCGGCACGCATGGCCGCCCCGGCGAGCGTCGCGCCGCCGATGTTCATCGGGCCGCCGTCCTCGGCCTTGAGCCGGGTGATCTCGGTGAGCGCGTCGCCGGTGACCAGGCGGGCGTTCCAGCCGACCGTGTCGATCGTCGAGGAGAACACCACCTTCGGCGTGTCCCGCCAGTTCCGCGCGAACTCGACCTCCGCCGGGGTGGCGTCGGGCCGCTGGTCGCCGGTCGGCCAGTAGGAGCTCATCGTCTCCCACAGCTTGCGCCCGTACAGCGACAGGCTGCTCGCCAGCTCGTGGTCGAGCCAGTACTGGAAGAGCTCGGGGCTCGGCGGTCCGCTCCAGCCGATGTCGTCGCCGGCCGCGGCGACGTAACCGTCCAGGGTCAGATTCATGCCGTAGATCAGTTTCCGCATGGCCCGGCCTTCCGTCCGTGGGTGTCCGGCGTCCAGACCAGCGTGAGGACCGTTGTCGTTGCCCGCCACCCGCGGCTGCGCGACGACGTCATGTCGCTACCTTCGCACTGCCTCGGGGGACGTCCTCCTCGGAGTCGCCCTGCCCGCGCGTGCGGTCCAGCTCGCGCCATTCCGCCCGCAGTCCGGCCAGATTCGTGGTGAGGAAGTACCCGGCGCCGCAGGCGAGCAGCACCGGAAGGAGTCCGACGGCGGCCACCGCCGCCCCGGCCAGCAGCCCGCCGAGAGGGATCCCGGCCCAGGCCAGCGAGTCACCGAGGGCGTTGACCCGGCCCAGCATCCGGCGCGGCACCCGCTCGACGAGGACGGCCCCCAGCACCGGATTGACGAAGCCGGCACCGAACCCGCTGACCGCGAAGACGGTCAGGACCACCCCCAACGGGGCGTCGAAGGCGAGGACCAGGAACCTCGGCGCCCCGGCCAGCAGGAATCCGGTGAGAAGCACCACCCGCCGCCGCAGCCGGTGCGCGACCGCCGCGGCGATCAGGCTCCCGCCGACCGCCGCGGCTCCCATCACGCTGCCCATCAGGCCGATCGCGGTCGGCCCGTTGCCGGACTCCCTGGCCCAGACGGGTACGAGCACCGAGCCGAACGCCGCGTCCAGCAGGTTGGTGATGCCGACCATGACGATGACGGTGAGCAGCAGCGGCTCGCCGCGCAGGAAGGTGAAGCCCTCGCCGAACCGCCGCCAGTAGCCCGGTCCCGTCTCCCCGGTCGGCGAGGGGGCCTCCTCGGGCGCGTGTCCCATGCCGCGAGGCAGCGCGAGTTTGATGATCACTGATCCGAGGGCGAAGCAGCCCGCGTTGACGGCGAGTCCGGTCAGGGGACCGAGCAGGGCCACCAGGGATCCGCCGACCGCCAGGCCGACGGTGGAGGCGAGCCGCTCGATCACACCGGCCAGACCGGTGGCCCGTTCCAGCGGCACCCGGCCGCGCTCGGCCGCCTCCGGGACCATCACCTCCTTGGCCAGGTCGCCGGGGCCCCGGGCCGCGCCGATCAGCGCGACGAGAACCAGCAGAAGGGGAAAGGACAGCAGGTCCAGGGCGTGGAGCAGGGGAACCGCGGCGGCGGCGGTCGCGCTGGCCAGATCGGTGGTCCAGGACACGGCCCGCGGGCCGATCCGGTCCACCAGCGGTCCGGTGAACGCCTTGACCACCACGTAGGGAGCCATCTCGCAGAAGGCGACCAGTCCGGTCCGGGTGGCGCTGCCGGTGGTGACGAGGACGAACCAGGGCAGTGCCACGACGGAGATCCGCGTGCCGGTCAGCGACACGACCATGGCCGCCAGCACCCCGCCCAGCGGCCGTAAGGACCTCTTGCCGGGTATGCCGCCGGCCTCCGGGGCGTCGTCGGTCATGACCTCGGCCTTCCTTCCGCTTCCTGAGGGCCGGAGGGGAGCGACGACGTGGCCGGCGCGTCCGGTTCGGGCAGGATCTGCGTGATCACGGCGACCCGTTCGGCCCCCTCGGGGGCACCGGCCGCGGTCTCCGGTGTGTCTCGCCGGTAGCGCGCGATGACCTCCGCCAGCTCCCGGTACAGAGCGGCGGCTTCCTCGGGCGTGAGCCGCAAGGCCCAGTCGCTCATGTCGAAGGTGTTCCGCCATGCGCGGGGCATCGTCTGGAGCCCGTTGAGGGCTTGCTGGGTGCGCAGGGTGTAGAGCGCGGCGACGGACTGCTGGTAGGCCAGTGCGGCCTCGGGCTCCCGCTCGGCCAGCTCCGGTTCGTTGAACCAGGTGGTCCGGTGCACCGAACGCCACCAGCGTTCGCGCGCGTTGCCGCGTTCGGTGTCCTCCTCGACGAACCCGGCCGCGCCGAGCTGCCGAAGGTGGTAGCTGGCCGTACCGGAATTCACGCCCAGCCGCTCAGCGAGGCGGGTGGCCGTCGACGGGCCGTACTTCCGCAGCAACCCGACCACCTGCACGCGCACCGGATGCGCCAGGGCACGCAGCCCCTTGGCATCCAGGACGACCGAGTCCTCTTCGACCTGCGGGCCGTCCGGCCCCTCCACTGCATCAGCCATGCGACACACGGTAGTCCGCGAAGAGTTCTTTGCGAAGGGTTCTTTGCGAAGAACCCTTTGCGGTTCAGCTCGCCTGTGAGGTGCCGCCGCTCATCTGTCGACCGTCGCGCCGCACCGTCAGTGCCGGGCGTCAGTGCCGGGCGAGGCCAGCTTCGCGGGAGAGGTCCGGGTCCTCCGGGGCGCCGAGGACGAGGATCTGGAGGGCCGCGCCGACGTAGACGACCAGGAGCCGGGCGATCCTGCGGGGCGTGCTGGGCATGGTGGTTGTCCCTTTCTCTCGTTCGCTCGTTCGCTCGTTCGCTCACCGGAGGGTGCTGCCGGGGGTCACCAGGAGGTGGCGTCGTCCATCGACTGCTGCCAGTAGGTGACCTTGAGGGAGTCGTCCACATAGACGCCCTTCGCGGGCAGCGAGGGCTGGGACCCGGCGCCGACGCTCTCGTTGCCGGACGGGCCGTGGAAGTAGACGACCAGGGAGTTCACCGTGTGGCCGTTGGCGCTGTCGGTGCCGTCGGTGGAGGACAGGTTCACGGAGGCGTAGCCGGACTCGCCGGGCTTGAGCGTGACGACGGCCTGCGGCTTGGAGTCGGTGATCACCGGGGGCACGGACTGGGCCTCCCCGAACCGGACCGCCGGGTAGCCGTGCAGGTAGCAGGTGCCGCTACCGGTGTTGGTGACCGTGAGCAGCATGTGGTTCACGGGGCGGTTCAGCGGGGCGGCCGTCGTCCGGGTGTTGTCGCCGGTGCAGGTGACCGGCTTGGCCGCCTCCGGCGCCGGCCCGCCGGACGGCTTGGACACGGGGGCGTTCGCCCCGGGCTTCGTACTGGTGGACGCGGGCCCGGCGGCCGAGGGCTTTCCGGTGCCACCGGCGCTGCCGACCGGAGCGGCGGGCGCCGGCGCAGCGGACGAGGGTGCGGCGGACGAGGGCGAGGCGGATCCGGAGGCCCGGAGGGTCGGGCCGGTCGTCGTCGCGAGGTCCCCGGTGTCCCCGTTGCCGGTGCAGGCGGAGACCGACAGGGCGGCGAGCACGACGCCCACGGCGGCGGTGGCCAGCCGGGTGCGGGAGGTACGGGAGGTACGGACGGACATGTGCTCAGGCCCCTTCGGCAAGCGGTCGAACCGTTCGTCGACCGGATGACCGAAGCCTGCGGAACGGTCCGTCCCAGCCGCCAGAGCGCACACCCCGTTGGGGACACTGGAACGGCGAAAGGGCCTCTGACCTGGGGGAACGATGCGCCCCTGGAACGCCGAAACGGGACGCCGAAGGGCGTGGCGGGCCCGCGCGCCGCGCCGTCAGTGCGGCTGCCGGTCGGACCGTTCGTTGTCCTGCGTCGCCCGGAAGGCAGCGCGCCACGCCGCGTCGAGGCCCTCGCGGGCCGCCTCGATCCCGGCGGCGGTGTTGCCGCCGGGAACCGCGACCCGCTCGATCACCTCGGCCGGCGTGGCGCCGCCGCCAACCAGGCGGCCCGCCGCCTCCAGGCTGCAGCTGACCAGCCGCTCCGCCAGCTCCCTCGGCAGCGGGGCGCCCCGCTCGCACTGGGCCCGGGCCATCGACACCGCGGCCTCGGCCAGCAGGGCCGGGCCGCAGGACGCCAGGTCGGTCGCGGCGCGGCCCTGCTCCTCGCCGATGACGAACGGGGTGGAGAACGATCGCAGCAACGCCAGGAGCTTCTCGGTCGCCGCCTCGGTCATCCCGGGCCCGGGCACCAGGAGCGTCGCACCGGCGCCGATCTCGTTGCCCGCGCTGGGGATCAGCTTGGCCACCGGGCCCGGCACCGCCTCGGCCAGCCCGGACAGCGGCTGCCGGTTGCTGATGGTGACCACGACGTGGTCAGCGGTCAGCCCGGGTCGCAGGTCCTCCAGGACGGCGGGCAGGGCCGACTGCGGCGTGCACAGGACGATCAGCGCCGCGGCGCCGGGCAGCTCCCGCAAGGACGTGATCCGCACACCGGGGACGGCCCGCCGGAGCTGCTCGACGCTCGCGGCGGAGCGCCCGCTGGCATGGAGGTCGCCCGGCCCGACGGCCCGGCCGAAAGCCGCCGCCAAGGTCCGGCCCATGCGGCCCAGGCCGACGATTCCCACCGTTCGAAGCTCGCTCATGGCGGCAAGCATCGCAGATGTCGATCACCGGTCTCCGGCCGCCGAATCACCGGCAGCGGCACCACCGGCGGCACCGCCGACGGCACCGCGGGCCCGAACGCGTACCCCGGGCCACCGCCCCGTGTTGCCGATCGGTGTTGCCACCCCGGAAACGGCGGCGCAACGGGGGCCGGACCGTCCATGCTGTGACGCACCGTCAGCGCGACCAGAACAACCCACCGATACTGCGAGGATGGTGCCGTTGTGCAGCCCGTAGAACGCCGGGGGGTGACCGGGTGGGGAACCTGCAGCCGCTGAGCCCCGATCTGAACGAGGAGTGCCGCGCCTTCGCCGAGGCCCTGCGCAGCCTGTTCGCGGGGTTGTGGCCCACGGTGTCGGTGCGCCGCTACAGCTCGCGCCGGCACCTGAGCCCGGGGGCGCTGTCCCGCTACCTGTCCGGGCAGCGGATCCCGTCCTGGCAGTTCGTCCAGGACCTGCTCACCGACGTGGGCGCCGACCGGGGCACCGTCGCCACCCTGGAGACCGTCGAGCTCCTCCGCTCCCTCCACGCGGCCGCGCTGAGGACCAGCGCCTCGGTGGGCCACGCCGTCCAGCAGCTGCAGTTCCAACTGGCCGAGGCCGACCGGCTGTCACGGCGCTCGGCCGCCCACAGCGACGTCCTGGGCGACGCCCTGCTCGACAAGAACCACCGCATCGCCGACCTGGAACTGCGCCTCAACCAGCTGGAGAGCGACTGGGCGCGGGAGCGCGCCCGCGCGGACGAGATCGCCGTCTACGCCGACGACCGCGCGGACCTGCTCCTGGAGAAGCAGGACCTGGAGAAGGAGGTCGCCCGGCTGGAGGCCGAGTTGGGCGAGGCGCTCCGGCGCCGGCTGGCCGCCGAGGCCCGCTGCGAACTGCTGGAACGCCAGCTGATCGCGGCGGAGCAGCAGGCCGGCGAGGAGCCGCTGCGGATCGAGGCGGCCGCCACCGCCGACACGGCCGACACCGCCGTCCCCACCGCCACCGGTCGGCCCAGGGTTCTGGTGGTCGACGACCAGCCCTCGAACCTGGTGGCCCTGGAGGCCGTCCTCGCGGCCGCCGACTGGGACGTCCTGGCCGTCACCTCCGGTCCGGACGCCCTCAAAGCGCTGCTCCAGCACAACGACATCGCCGTCATCGTCCTGGACGTGCAGATGCCCGGCATGGACGGCTACGCGACCGCGGCCCAGATCAAGGGCCGCGCCCAGACCCGCGACATCCCGATCATCTTCGTCACCGCGATCGGCTCCGACCCGGAGAACGTCCTGCGCGGCTACGACGCGGGGGCGGTCGACTTCATCGTCAAGCCCTTCGACCCCTGGCTGCTGCGCGCCAAGGTCACCGCCCTGACCGGCATGTACCTGAACTACCGCGGCACCCCCCGCCCCGCCCCCGCGGACCGGCCCCCGCACACCACCACCGACTGGCTCCTGCCCTCCACCGCCACCCCCGCTCCCCCACACCAGCCGCCCTGACCACAGCCGCGCGCCTGTGGGCCCGACCTGACCAGGCCGGGTCGGGCCGGGCCCACGGGCGGCCTCAGCCCCGGGACGTCATGTCGTCGAGGAGGTGGGCGAGTTCGGCGGGCCTGGTGAACATGGGCCAGTGGCCGGAGTCGATGTCGACGAAGTCGACGTGCTCGGCCCGGGCGAGTTCCGGGGCCTCGCCCGCGGCGATCCACGCCCGGGCCTGCTGCGGGGTGAACTCCGGGCAGACCACCACGACCGGGACCAGGTAGCGGCGTCGGTCCGTCAGCCGGACCACGCCCCTGGCCACCTGCTCGGGGACGGGGACGGCCTCGGCGGCGATGCGGCGGCGGAGCTCCTCGTCGAGGTCGGCGCTGTCGGCCCCCTCGAACGGGCCCCAGCCGGGGAAGGGCATCGCGCCGTCGTGGATGGCGAAGAGGTCGGCGTAGGGCCGGCCGTCCTGGTGGGGGAAGCCACCGATCAGCGCCAGTTTGGCGACCCGGTCCGGGCGGGCGTCGGCCGCGAGCCAGCCGAGGGTGGTGGCGGCCGAGTGCGCCACCACGAGGGGCTTCTCCTCGGTCGCGTCCACGGCCGCGAGGACGGCGGCGAGCTGGTCGTCGAGCGTGGCGCTGGACCGTCCGTCGCCCTGGCCCGGCAGGGTCACGGGTCGCGGGCGGTGCCCGAGCGCCTCCAGCGCGGGTACCACCGCGTCCCAGGCGCTGCCGTCGAGCCAGAGGCCGCCGATGAGCAGGATGTCCACGGTGGGACCCACTTCCTGTGTCCAGAGGTGCGGGGATGGAGGGGGGAGGAGGGAGGAGACGGCCGCGAGCGTCCCGGAGCGGACGCGCCGACCTGCCCGAACCGGGCGTGCCCCATGCTAGGAGCGATTCAGGACGATCCACTTCCTGATGGCTCGGCAGCCGCCTACGCTGTCCGCCGTGCAGACCGGAACCAGCCCGACCGCCCGCGCGCTGCGCACCCTGGAGATCCTGCGGGCGCGCCCCGGTACGACCGCCGAGCAGCTCGCGGAGAAGCTCGGGGTGACGGACCGCGCCGCGCGTCGCTACGTCGCGATTCTCCGGGAGGCGGGCGTCCCGGTGGACTCCGTGCGCGGCCCGCACGGCGGTTACCGGTTGGGACGCGGCACCAGGCTTCCCCCGGTGAGCTTCACCCAGCACGAGGCGCTCGGCCTGGTCATGGCGGTGCTCGACGGCCGACCCGCCGCCACCGACCCCGGGGACCTCGTCGGCGCCGCCCTCGGCAAGGTGGTCCAGGCGCTGCCCGAGGCGGTCGGCCGGCAGGCCGCCGCACTGCGCGAGCACGCCGCCGCCGCGCCCGATCCGGGCGCGGCCTACGCCGATCCCGCCGTCACCAGCGCCCTGGTGGAAGCGATCGCCGCCCGGCGGCGCGTGCTGATCGACTACCGGAGCGAGGCCGGCAACGAGTGGCGGGCCGAGGTGGACCCGTGGGCGGTCGTGGTCCGCCGGGCCCGCTGGTACCTGCTCTGCCACTCCCACCGCGCGGACGCCGTACGCACCTACCGGATCGACCGGGTGCGGGCGGCCGAGGAACTCCCGGCCGGATTCCGGATGCCCGAGGGCCTCGACCCGGTCGCGGTACTGGAGCACCACCTGGGCACCGGCTGGGCCTACCCCACGCGCGTGCTCTTCGACGCACCGGCCGAGCGGGTGGCCCCGTGGGTCGGAGCGCCGATGGGGCGCCTCGAACCGGTGGGCGCGGACCGCTGCGTGCTCGTCGGCAGCACCCGCAACCCGGCGATGTACGCGCGGGAGTGGCTGGCGGCCGTCCCGTTCCCGTTCCGGGTCGAGGACGGGCCGGAACTCCGGGACGCGGTCGCCGCCCTGGCCGCCCGCTTCGCCGCCGCCGTGTCCGACCCCGGGGATCCCGCCCGCCCTTGAGCGCCGAACACCCTTGCGGCCCGCAGCACTTGGCGCCCGCCACCGGGCCGAGTACCCCGGCCCGCTGACCGTCACCTTCACGGACAGCGGCTGCGCCTTCACCACGGGGAACTTCCGGCAGGCGTTCTCCTGGTCGCGCTTCGACCGGATCACGGACGACCGGGACCACCTGTACCTCTACGCCCGCGGTGAACTCCCGGTGGCCGTCCGGAAGAGCGAGTTCCACCCCTACGAACTGGGCGAACTGCTGCGGGTGCTGCGGTCCAGGCCCAACTACCGCCCGCCGCGGCGCTCTTCCTGACCCCCGGCCGCACGGCGGTCGAGCGCCCCGGCGCTCCGCGGCCGGCCCGGCCCGGGTCCACGGCGGCGTGGTCGGCCTCGCACCGGTGGCGAACCACCGACCCGCTGGCATGTCCGCGGCCGAAAGTTCGCAGGTCAAAGGTCTGTTCACGGAGCCCGGGCCGGTCTAGCATTCCGGGTCACAGCAGCCCCACCACCCCCTTGCGGAGCTGCTGGGCAGACCGGCCCACGCCCCCACGTCGGCCGGTGCCTCCCACGGCCGGGACCGCGGGCCTCCCCGTCCCCGCGGTCCCGGCCGGCCCGCACGCTGTCGTGGGGGGGCGCGACAGGCGGCCCCCCCCCCCCCGCCCGGCCAGCAGGCCCCGCGCCGCGGGGGGGGAGGGGTTGAAGGGGGGGATCGAGGACCACCCCCCGG
>NZ_JBHWIV010000018.1:0-136664 GCF_042731675.1 Kitasatospora sp. NPDC059827
CGCGCAGGCCCCGGTCCAGGCGCCGCCCCGGCCGCAGGTGCAGGCCCCCGCGCCGGTGCAGGCCCCGCCGCCGGTGGCGGCGCCCCCGGCCCGCCCGGTGCAGTCGGTGCGGCCGGAGGACGACATCCCGGAGGAGGACGACCCGGACCTCAACGAGGAGACGTTCTCCGGCCAGGATCTGATCATCCGCGAGCTGGGGGCCACGGTGCTGGAGGAGATCCACCACCGCGGCAACTGAGCGCTCCCCGGGAGCGGGGCCACGGCATCCGCCCCGGGCCCGTAGGCTCGACCGTGACGAACGACGAACCGTGTGACAGCAAGGAGTGAGCCGTGTTCCCCGGTGGTGGTCAGCCCAACATGCAGCAGCTGCTCAAGCAGGCGCAGAAGATGCAGGAGGAGCTCGCGAAGGCCCAGCAGGAGCTGGCCGAGGCGAAGGTGAACGGTACGGCGGGCGGCGGCCTGGTCGAGGCCACGGTGACGGGTTCGGGCGAGCTGGTGGCGCTGACCATCGCCCCGGCGGCCGTGGACCCGGAGGACACCGAGACCCTGGCCGACCTGGTCCTGGCGGCCGTGCGGGACGCCAACCAGGCGGCCCAGAAGATGCAGGCCGAGCGGATGGGCCCGCTGACCCAGGGCCTGGGCGGCGGCGGCATCCCCGGCCTGCCGTTCTAGGGAAACGCCGGCCGGGGGCCCCGCCGCGGGGGTCGACGGTCTGGAGTTCAGACGGCGGACCCATGTGATTTCTGTGGGAGTCGGGCGTCGGGCGGTGTGTCCGGCGCCCGATTCGTTGGATGATGGCACCGGGGCACCTCCGACCAGGAGCACCACCGGACCATCCGAGGGAAGGCGCGACGTTGTACGAGGGCGTGGTTCAGGACCTGATCGACGAACTGGGCAGGCTGCCCGGCGTCGGGCCCAAGAGCGCCCAGCGGATCGCCTTCCACGTGCTGCAGTCCGACCCGGTCGACGTGCGCCGTCTCGCGCACGCGCTGCTGGAGGTCAAGGACAAGGTCCGGTTCTGCGCGGTCTGCGGCAACGTCGCGGAGGCCGAGCGGTGCCGGGTCTGCCTGGACCCGCGGCGCGACCTCGGCGTCATCTGCGTGGTCGAGGAGCCCAAGGACGTCGTCGCCATCGAGCGCACCCGTGAGTTCCGCGGCCGCTACCACGTGCTGGGCGGCGCGATCAGCCCCATCGAGGGCGTCGGCCCGGACGACCTGCGCATCCGCGAGCTGCTCGCGCGCCTCGCGGACGGCACGGTCGCCGAGCTGATCCTGGCCACCGACCCCAACCTGGAGGGGGAGGCGACCGCCACCTATCTGGCCCGGCTGTGCAAGCCGATGGGCCTGAAGGTGACCCGGCTGGCGAGCGGACTGCCCGTCGGCGGGGACCTGGAGTACGCGGACGAGGTCACCCTCGGTCGCGCCTTCGAAGGGAGACGACTGCTCGATGTCTGACCGGACGATCAACCAGCAGCCCCACGGCTCCCCGCAGCCGGAGGCCGGGGCGACCGCCCCGCACACCCACGGCCACGGCTCGGAGCCGGACGACTTCGCCGTGCAGATCGCCGACTCGGTGGAGAGCTTCGTGCTCGCCGTCACCGAGGTCGCCAAGGGCGACGAACCGGGCAGCGCGGTCTCGCTGCTGCTCCTGGAGGTCTCGCAGCTGCTGCTGGCCGGCGGCCGGCTGGGCGCGATCGAGGACGTCGTCCCCGAGGACCGCTTCGAGCCCGACGCCGGGCCGGAGCCGGACGGCGAGCAGCTGCGCGAGCGCCTCGCCGTGCTGCTCGCGCCGATCGACGTCTACCACGAGGTCTTCGACCCGTACGGTCCGCCGGAGAAGCCGAACGCCTTCCGGATCTCGGACGACCTGGCCGGCGTGGTCAGCGAGCTCCAGCACGGCCTGACCCACTACCGCGAGGGCCGGGTCAGCGAGGCGCTGTGGTGGTGGCAGTTCTCGTACCTCTCCAACTGGGGCACGACCTGCACGGCGGTGCTGCGGGCGCTGCAGTCGCTGATCGCCCACGTCCGGCTGGACAGTCCGATCGGTGCGGCGCCGGACGGCGCGGACACGGACGACGACGGGCTGACCGACGAGCAGTTGGAGCAGCAGGCGGGCGACCTGATGGAGGCCGAGCTCGGCCTCGGCCGGTAGGCGGCGGGTAGCCGGCCCTCGGCCGCAACCGAAGGGCCGTAACCGAGGGCCGCAACCGAAGGGCCGTAACCGAGGGCCGCAACCGAAGGGCCGCGACCGAAGGCCGCCGCCGGGCATCGCGGCGGCCGTCGGTGATTGTGACGAATGCCTCAGCAATCCCCCCGGAAAAGAAATCCGGCCGGGGTACCCGGTATTCGTCCGGGAATTCTTCGGAACGGCGCCCGGTGTCCCGCAGACCTGCCGGTGGCACCGCCCGAACCGCCGCCCACGTGCTGAAACGGCCGTCTCATCATATGGAAAGCGCCGGTCAGGGCACCCCTGCTCGGTAGACTGGCGCGGACCGCACCCCCCTTTCCCCCGGGGGGTACGGGGGCCTGGAGCCCCCGGAAAACGACACTAGTCGAGGAGCGCACGTGGGCCTTGTCGTGCAGAAGTACGGCGGCTCATCCGTTGCGGATGCCGAAGGCATCAAGCGCGTTGCCCGCCGAATCGTTGACGCCAAGAAGGCCGGCCATGAGGTCGTCGTCGTGGTGTCCGCGATGGGCGACACGACGGACGAGCTCATCGAACTCGCGGAGCAGGTGTCACCGCTTCCTGCCGGCCGTGAGTTCGACATGCTGCTGACCGCTGGAGAGCGCATCTCCATGGCGCTGCTGGCCATGGCGATCAAATCCCTGGGGCACGAGGCCCAGTCCTTCACGGGGAGCCAGGCCGGTGTCATCACGGACTCCGTCCACAACAAGGCACGCATCATCGACGTGACGCCGGGTCGCATCCGCACCGCCCTGGACCAGGGCAACATCGCGATCGTGGCCGGCTTCCAGGGCGTGTCCCAGAGCAGCAAGGACATCACCACGCTGGGCCGCGGCGGCTCGGACACCACCGCCGTCGCGCTGGCCGCCGCGCTCAAGGCCGAGGTCTGCGAGATCTACACCGACGTGGACGGCGTGTTCACCGCCGACCCGCGCGTGGTGAAGAAGGCGCGCAAGATCGACTGGATCGCGTACGAGGACATGCTGGAGCTGGCCTCGTCCGGCTCCAAGGTCCTGCTCGACCGCTGTGTCGAGTACGCGCGGCGCTACAACATCCCGATTCACGTACGCTCGTCCTTCTCGGGTCTTCCCGGGACGATCGTCAGCAACGACAACCCGAACAAGCCCGAAGGGGGCGAGATGGAGCAGGCCATCATCTCCGGGGTCGCCCACGACACCTCCGAAGCCAAGGTCACCGTCGTCGGCGTGCCCGACAAGCCGGGCGAGGCGGCGCGCATCTTCCGCGCCATCGCCGACGCCGAGGTCAACATCGACATGGTGGTGCAGAACGTCTCCGCCGCGTCGACCGGTCTGACCGACATCTCCTTCACCCTGCCGAAGACCGAGGGCCAGAAGGCCATCGACGCGCTCGGCCGGGTCAAGGAGGGCATCGGCTACGAGTCGCTGCGCTACGACGACGCGATCGGCAAGATCTCGCTGGTCGGCGCCGGCATGCGCTCCAACCCGGGCGTCACCGCGACCTTCTTCGAGGCGCTCTCGGCCGCGGGCGTGAACATCGAGCTGATCTCCACCTCGGAGATCCGCATCTCGGTGGTCACCCGCGCCGACGACGTGCCGGAGGCGGTCCGCGCCGTGCACAGCGCCTTCGGCCTGGACAGCGAGAGCGACGAGGCCGTCGTCTACGGCGGCACCGGTCGATGACCCGGGAGCCGGGCCGGGGCACCGGGCGGTGACCCGGCGTCCCAACCTCGCCGTGGTCGGCGCCACCGGCGCGGTCGGCGAGGTGCTGCTCGGCCTGCTCTCGCTCCGTCAGGACGTCTGGGGCGAGGTCCGACTCGTCGCCTCCCCGCGCTCGGCCGGCCGTACGCCGGTCGTGCGCGGGGAGGCGGTCCCGGTGGTGCCGCTGACCGAGGAGGCCTTCGCCGGGATCGACGTCGCCGTGTTCGCCGTCCCCGACGAGGTCTCCGCCCAGTGGGCGCCGATCGCGGCGGCCAAGGGCGTCGTGGTGGTCGACGACTCGGCCGCCTTCCGCACCGCCGGGGACGTACCGCTGGTCGTCCCCGAGGTGAACGCGGCCGCGCTGCGGATCCGTCCGCGCGGGATCGTGGCGAGTCCGGCCGGCCCCACGCTGGCGCTGGTCACGGCGGTCGGCGCGCTGCACGCCGAGTACGGCCTGGAGCAGCTGGTGGTGGCCACCTACCAGGCCGCCAGCGGCGAGGGCCGGGCCGGCACCGCGGCGCTGCGCGAGCAGACCGCCCTGGTGGCCGGCACCGAGGTCGGCCGGCAGACCGGCGACCTGCGCGCGGTGATCGCCGACGAGGGGCCGTTCGCCGCCCCGCTCGCCCTGAACGCGGTGCCCTGGACCGGCGGCCTCCAGG
The DNA here is from genome assembly GCF_042731675.1 of Kitasatospora sp. NPDC059827. Lineage (NCBI taxonomy): Bacteria > Bacillati > Actinomycetota > Actinomycetes > Kitasatosporales > Streptomycetaceae > Kitasatospora > Kitasatospora sp. NPDC059827. The sequence goes on from NZ_JBHWIV010000018.1 coordinate 4,523, forward strand.
ACGGCGGCTGGTCCGCCCAGGAGCTGGGCCTGCGCGACGAGGCCCGCAAGGTCCTCGGCCTGCCCGCCCTCAAGGTCTCCGCGACCTGCGTGCGGATCCCGGTGGTGCGCACCCACGCGCTGGCCGTGCACGCCCGCTTCGAACGCGAGGTCAGCCAGGAGCACGCCCAGGACATCCTGCGCGAGACGCCCGGCGTGGTCCTCTACGACGACCCGGCGGCCGGGGAGTTCCCCACCCCGAACGACGCGGTCGGCACCGACCCGGTCTGGGTCGGGCGGGTGCGCCGGGCGCTGGACGAGCCGGACGCGCTCGACCTCTTCCTGTGCGGCGACAACCTGCGCAAGGGGGCCGCGCTCAACCTGGTGCAGATCGCCGAGCTGGTGGCCGCCGAGCTGGCGCTCCAGGCGGACTGAGGGCGGCCGCCGAGCCAGTGCTCCAGGCGGACTGAGAGTGGCCGCCGAGCCAGTGCTCCAGGTGGACTGAGGGCGGCCCGAACTGACGGTGGGGGAGGCTCAGGACCCGTCATCGGCCCGGCTCTGAGGGCCCTTTGTGCCCGCGGACGTCCGGACCTGTGTCCGCTCCTCGACACAATCTGTCCGGAATCCCGTGGGAATCCCCTGGAGGCCGCTTCCGCCGATGCGGAAGAATGGCCCCCGGGCTGGGCAACCATGACAGGGGATCGAGTGTCCAACGGGCGTGGCGAACGTGATGGTGGGGGCAAGGGCGGGCATCGGGGCGAGAGCCGTGGTGGCCTTTCCGGCGCGTTCCCCGTGGTCTTCGAGTAGGCCGGAAGACGACCAGATGACGGCGGCCGCACCCGGTGCGGCGGACTCCGGCGCGGGTACCGACGCGGGTACCAGCGAGGACCTGCTCACCGAGACCTACCAGGCGCACTACCGCTCGCTGCTGCGCCTCGCCGCGCTGCTCCTGGACGACCTCTCCACCTGTGAGGACGTCGTGCAGGAGGCCTTCATCCGGGTGCACGCCGCCCGGCGCAGGGTGCGCGAGCCCGAGAAGACCCTGGCCTACCTGCGGCAGACGGTGGTCAACCTGTCGCGCTCCACGCTGCGACGGCGGATCCTCGGCCTGCGACTGCTGCCCAAGCCGATGCCTGACATGGCCAGTGCAGAAGAAGGTGCCTACGATGCCTTGGAGCGCGACCAGCTGAAGGCCGCGTTGAAGGGTCTGCAACGCCGTCAGCGGGAGGTTCTGGTGCTGCGTTACTTCGTGGACATGACGGAGGCGCAGGTGGCCGAGACCCTGGGCATCTCGCTCGGTTCGGTGAAGGCGTACGGCTCGCGCGGACTCGCCGCCCTCCGGACCCAGATGGAGGCCGGACATGGCTGACGGCGCCCGCCAGCGGCCCGGGGACGACCACCTCCCGGACTTCTCCGCCGAGGAACGGGCGCTGCGCGAGCTCATGCACCACGCGGTGGACCGGATCCAGCCCGGAGTCGGCGCCCTGCCGCGGATCCGTCAGGCCGTACCCCGGCGGCGGGCCGCCCGGCGCGGGGCCTGGACGGGCGCGGCGGCGCTGGCCCTGGCGGTCGCGATCGCGCTGCCCGTCCTGCACGAGGGCGACCACCTCGGACTGTCCGGCGGGCCCGGCTCGGCGAACGCCGGCGGCGCGACCCTCGCCGCCCCCACCGGCAGCGCGATCGGCGGCAGCGCCACCGGCGGGGGCGTGCGCTCCGGCCCCGGCGGCGCGGGCAGCACCTCCCCGACCGGCACCGGCAGCGCCTCGCCGAGCCCCGGCGCGGACGCCACCCACCCCGGCCCCGCCACCCCCACCGGGGCCCCCGGCACCGGGGACGGCGGGATCGTCCCGCTCTGCACCCGGGCCGACCTCGGCCAGGGCACCGCCCAGGTCGGCCCCGCGGACACCCAGGGCCGGATCTACGGCTCCTTCACGGTGTACAACGTCTCCGGCCGCAGCTGCCGCCTCGGCGGGCCGGGCGCGGTGGCCGTCACCGACGTCAGTGGCACCGACCGCAACCGGGTCCGCTCCGCCGACCACACCCCGGGCGACCCGGCCGGAAACCTGCCCGCGATGGACGCCGAACCGCCGCTGCTCGCCCCGCAGGCCGGGTACAAGGTGCCGTTCGCCTGGATCCCGGACCAGGGCTGCGCCTCCTCCGGCGGCGCCACCACCGCGCCGACCTCCGGCACCAACCAGGCCTCCCTGACCACCCAGGGCCCCGCCGGCTCCTCCGGCGCGGCCCCGAACTCCGGCACCGGCGCCTCAGCGGCGCCGAGCTCCAACCCGCAGGCCAGCCCCTCGCCCACCTCCGGGCCCACCGCGGCGCCGAGCCCCACCGCCACCCCGAGCGGCAACCCGACCGGCGCCCCGCCCACCGCGACCATCGCCCACACCCCGGCCCCCGGCAGCCCGGCGGTCGCCACGGCCTCGCTGCCGGTCGGGTGCGGGGGGACGCTCTACCGGGGCGGGGTCCAGCCGTCCGGCGGGTCGGCGGCCCGGCCCTCGGGGACGCCCGCGGCGGGCTGATCCGGGGCGCGGCGCGGGCGTCGTCGGCTCAGGACCTGGGGGAGGCGCGGGCGTCGGCGGTGCAGGACCCGGACCCGGCGTGGCCGTCGGCCGTGTAGGACCCGGACCCGGCGTGGCCGTCGTCGGCGCGGCGTTCCGCGGCCGATCCGGCGGGCGGAGGCGGACCCTGTGGTCCGGCGCGGTGTGAGGAGTGGTTACCGTGGGGGGTGTGTACCGGTTCCTCCTGACTCCGCGCTGGCTGGGCGGCACCGCCCTGGCCGTGGCGGCCGTGGCGGTCTGCGTCTGGCTGGGCTCCTGGCAGCTCGGCCGGTTCGAGGACCGCGTCTCCACTCACCAGGAGACCAAGCAGTCGCTCACCGCTTCGGGTGAAGCCCGCCCGATCGACGCGCTGCTCGGCCCGGCCACCCCGCAGGTGACCACGGAGACCGTCGGCAAGTCCGTCACGGCCTCCGGGGAGTACGACGCCGAGCACCAACTCCTCGTCCCCAACCGGGTGTTGGACGGCAAGCAGGGCTACTACGTGCTGACCCCGCTGCGCACCGCCGACGGACACGCCGTCGCCGTGGTGCGGGGCTGGGCGCCCGGCAACCCGCCCGCCGACCCGTCCGGCGCCGCCCACGCGGCCGAGCCGGCCCCCACCGGGCCGGTGACGGTGACCGGGCGGCTCCAGGCCAACGAGTCGGTCGGCAGCAACGGCGCGGTCGCGGGCGGCCTGCCCGCCGGGCAGCTCGGCATGATCAACCGGGCCTCGCTGCTGAACGTGCTGGAGTACGACGGCTGGTACGACGGCTGGGTCTCCGCCGACCAGGTGCCCGCCGGGCTGACCGCCGTACCGACCGTCCAGCCGCAGGGCGGGGACGGGCTCACCCTGCGGGCCTTCCAGAACCTGGGCTACACGCTGGAGTGGTTCGTCTTCGGCGGGTTCGTGGTCTTCATGTGGTTCCGCCTGGTGCGCCGGGAGGCGGAGGCGGAGCAGGACCGGGCCCTCGGGCTGGACCCGGTCCTGGACTGAGCCGCCCGGTCAGCGGGTCGGCTTGCCGGGGGGCGGGGTGGGCACCGGGGTCGGCTTGAGCGGTGCGGTCGGTGCGCCGGTCGGTGTGATCGGTGCTGCGGGGCCGGTCGGGGGCCCCGACGGGGTCGACGAGCTACCTCCGCTACCCCCGCTGCCGAACGGTGTCGCCGTGTCCTCGTCCACCGGCGCGCTCCCGCCGCGGCAGTGGCCGCGCCCGGCCGACCCGTTGTTCGAGCCGTAGTGGTCGATGTGGTGGTGCGTGGTGCGACCGCCGCCCTTCGAACCGCTGGTGTCGCTCGAACCACCGGAGCTGCTGGAGCCGTGCGAGCCGCCGGAACCGCCGGAGCTGCTGGACCCGCTGGACCCGCTGGACCCGCTGGACCCGCCGGAACCGTGCGAACCGCCGGACCCGTGCGATCCGCCGCGCTCGGCCGCGTCCTCCCCGGTGCCCGGCTCGTAGGACGCCCGGAGGACCGTCGCCCCGGCCACCGGTGCGCTCGCCCGGGTCGCCGAGCCGCTGGGCGCGGGCGCCGGGTGCGCGGCGGGGGCCGTGGTGGCCGGGGGCGGGCAGGCGACCTCGTCGCCGTGCGAGCCCGAGCAGCTGCTCAGCACCAGCACCAGCACCACGGCCACCGCCGCCCCCGCGACCGCCGGCAGACGTCTCACCCAGCCGCTCCGGTACCGCCGTCGGGGACCCCGAGGTGCCGCCGGACGAAGTCGATCTCCAGCCGCAGCTGCCGGATCCGCTCCTCCACCACCAGCGAGCCGTGCCCGGCGTCGTACCGGTACACCTCGTGCGGCTTGTCGAGCTGCTCCAGCCGCTCGACGTAGTTCTCGATCTGCTGGATCGGGCAGCGCGGGTCGTTGACCCCGGCGCTGATGTACACCGGCACCCGCACCTGCTCGACGTAGCTCAGCGGCGACGAGGCGGTGAAGCGCTCGGGAACCTCCTCGGGGGTGCCGCCGAAGAGGGTGCGGTCGAGCGACTTGAGCGCCTCCATCTCGTCGGCGTACGCGGTGTGGTAGTCCGCGACCGGTACCGCGGCGACGCCCAGCGACCAGCTGTCGGGCTGCACGCCCAGGCCGAGCAGGGTCAGGTAGCCGCCCCAGCTGCCGCCGGTGAGCACCAGTCGCCGCGGGTCGGCGAGGCCGCTGGAGACGGCCCACTCCCGGACCGCCGCGATGTCCTCCAGCTCGATCAGGCCGACCCGCTCGTGCAGCGCGTCCGTCCAGGCCTGGCCGTAGCCGGTCGAGCCGCGGTAGTTGACCCGGACCACCGCGAAGCCGTGGTCCAGCCAGGCGGCCGGTCCGGCGGCGAAGGAGTCGCTGTCGTGGTGGGTCGGGCCGCCGTGGACCTCGAAGACCGTCGGGTACGGCCCCGGGCCCCCGGTCCGCGGGCGCTGCACCAGGGCGTGCACCCGCCCGCCGGGACCGTCCACCCAGACGTCCTCGACCGGGACGGAGCCGGGCGGCACCGGGCCGGGCGCCCGCAGCACGACCGCGCCCGCGGTGGAGCGGACGGCGGAGGGCTCGGCGGCCGAGGACCACAGGTACTCGACAGTGCCGTCCGGGCGGGCGGTGGCGCCGCCGACCGTGCCGCGCGGGGTCTCCAGGCGGGTCAGCCGGCCGTCCGCGAGGTCGTACGTGAACAGCTCGCTGCGCGCCTCGTACTCGTGCTCGACCAGCAGCGCCCCGGCGTCGGGGCGCCACTGCGCGGAGACGTCGCCGGGCAGCTCCCGGCCCTGCTCGTCGCGGAGCGGGAGGGCGGTCTCGGCGCCGGTCGCGACGTCCCAGATCATCGGCTCCCAGCGGCCGGTGCGCTGGTGGGCGACCAGCAGCCGGGTGTCGCCCTCGACCGGGGCGAAGCCCAGGCAGGCGACGCCGCGCGGCTCGTCCCGTCCGGTGACCTCGTCCAGTTCGGCGACGGTCTCGATCCCGTCCCCGGTGAGCCGGACCACCCGGATGGCGGAGTGCATCGCGTCGCCGTGCTCGGTGTGGTCGACGGCCAGCAGGGTGGCGTCGTGGCTGAGGTCGCCGACGCCGCCGTACTCCTCGTGCCGGTAGATCTCGACCGGCTCGGCCGCGCCCGGTCGGCGCAGGTGCAGGGTGGTGCCGTCCTCGTCGGTGGAACGGCCGACGACCACCGTGCCGTCGCGGCCCAGCGCCAGGCCGGCCGAGTAGGAGGCGGCGAGACCGGGCACGGCCTCCTCGTCCGGGCCGCCCGCGAAGGGCTGGCGGCGCCAGACGCCGAACTCGTCACCGTCGTGGTCGTCGAACCACCAGACCCAGGCGCCGTCCGGGGACAGCTCGGCGTCGGTGGTGCCGTTCGGCCGGTCGGTGACCCGGCGGTGGGAGCCGGTGGCACGGTCCCAGGCGTAGACCTCGTAGGTGCCGGTCGCGTTGGACACGTACAGCGCCCGGTCGGGGGCGTCCTCGGCCCAGTCGGGCAGTGACACCCGGGCCGCCCTGAACCGCTGCTCCCACGCCGGTACGGTGCTCTTCTCCTCGCTCATCCGACCATCCAACCCGATCGGGGGGACGGAACGGAACGGGCGGGCGGGGATCGCCCCGCCCGCCCGGCTTCCTCCGGCGGCCTGCCCGGTCGTGCTCCCAGGGCGTGCTCCCGGGTCGTGCCCCCGCGACGTTCTCCCGGGTCGTGCCCCCGCGGCATTCACGAACGGCGCGGCACCAGCCGGACCAGGCCCACCAGCACCAGCTCAAGCACCGCCAGCACCGCCGTGCTGCGGACGAAGGCCGCCGTCGGGTCGCCGGCGCCGTAGTAGACCAGGCCGATCAGCGCGACCCCGACGGCGCCGCCGACCTGCTGCACGGTCGCCACCGCCCCGGCCGCCGCCCCGGCCAGCTGCGGCTCCACGGCCGCCAGGGCGACGGTGGTGACCGGCGCGATCACCAGGCCCATGCCGAGGCCGTCCACGAACAGTCCGGGCGCCAGCCACCAGACGCTGCCGTCCGCGCCGGCGTCGGCGGCGAACGCGAGCAGGCCCAGCCCGGCGGCCATCAGCAGCCCGCCGACGGTGATCGTGCGCGGCTCGCCGAGGCGCGCGGTGACCCGGTGGGTGGCGTTCGAGGTCAGCAGGTAGCCGAGGCCGATCGCGGTGAACACCAGCCCGGCACCGAGCGCGTCCAGTCCGCGGCCCAGTTGCAGGTGCAGGGCGAGCACCAGGAAGAACGAGGCCTGGCCGAGCCAGAAGACCAGCTGGGCGAGCAGCCCGGTGCCGAAGGCGCGGCCGCGGAACAGCCGGGTGTCCACCAACGGGGTGCCCCGGCCCGTACTGCGGTGCTGGTGGACGGCGAACGCCACCAGCAGGGCCACCGCCGCGCCGAGGCAGAGCAGCGTCCACAGCGGCCAGCCGAGGCCCGGCCCCTGGATCAATGGCAGCACCAGGGCGGTCAGCCCGACCGTCACCAGCAGCACCCCGACCGGGTCCAGGCCCGGCCGCTTCGGCGCCCGCGACTCCGGCAGGCAGCGCCGGACGGCGGCCAGCGCGGCCAGGCCGATCGGCAGGTTGATCAGGAAGCAGCTGCGCCAGCCCAGGCCGAGAAGGTCCGCGCGGATCAGCAGCCCGCCGATCAGCTGGCCGAACACCGCGCCGACGCCCATCGTCAGCCCGTACCGGGCGAAGGCCCGGGCCTGCGCGGCGCCGCTGAACGCCGTCCGCAGGATCGCCAGCACCTGCGGGCCCATCAGCGCGGCCGCCAAGCCCTGTGCCACCCGGGCACCGACCAGCGCGGCCGCCGTCGGGGCGAGGCCGCAGCCCGCCGAGGCGAGGGTGAACAGGGCCAGACCGAGCGCGAACACCCGGCGCCGGCCGTACCGGTCGCCGAGCCGGCCGGCGGTGACCAGCCCGACGGCGAGGGCCAGGCCGAACCCGGCCATCACCCACTGGACGACCGCCGGGCCGGCGCCCAGATCCGCCTGGACGGAGGGGACGGCGACGTTGACGACGAAGGTGTCGAGGGCGGTCATGAAGGTGGCGGTCAGGATCACCGGCAGCAGGCCCCGGGGGGCGGGTGCCGCCGGGGTAGCGGGGGCAGCCGGGGCAGCGGGGGTCGCGGGCGGAACGGGGGTAGCCGGGCCGGGGGCCTTGGCGGGGACTTTCAGTGCGGTGCTCAACTCGGGCTCTCCTCTCTCGGGCGCCCCGCCCTCAGGGGGCGGGGCGCCGCCGTGGGGGTGCGGCGCCCCTGGAACCGGCCTGTCCGGTGTTCGGACGGGCGTCTGGTACGGACGTACGTATGGATTGGACGTCCGTTTGGCTCGTACGTCCGTCTCGCTGAAACGTCCGCTTGGCTTGGACGCTCGTCTTGCTCGTACGTCCGTCTTCCTGGTTTCGTCCGCCTGGTTCGGACGTCCGTCCCGGACTCAGGCGCCCGGCACGCGGTCCAGGAACCCGTGCACGGTGCCGATCCGGCCTGCCGGCGTGGCCGCCAGCACGTCGAAGCCGATCACCACCGGCTCGGCGCCGGCCGGGCCGAGGTTCCAGGTGAACCGGGCGATGTCGTGGTGGGCGTCCACCGGGCCGAGGGTGAACTCCAGGCCCGGGAACTGGGCCTGGGCCGCGCCGATCAGCGCGTCGATCGCGTCCCGGCCGGCCACGGCGGCCAGCGGGTCGGTGTAGCGGCCGTCCTCGGCCCACACCTCGTCGATCAGCTTGCGGCGGGCGGCCGGGTCGGTCTCGTTCCAGACCGCCAGGTAGCGCTCGGCGAGCTGCTGGAGGGCGGCGGTGGTGATCTCGGTCATGGTTCGTCTCCCTTGTTCCGGTGGGCTGTTGGCGGGTCGTTCCCGCTGCTCACAAAGGTAGGGACGGGCCGCCGCGGGCGAATCGGTCACGGATAGGCATGGGGGTACGTAGGTATTCGCACCCGCCTACGTAGCCGTTGCGCCGGAGCGCCGGCGGCCGGCTCGGTAGGGTCGGGGCATGCTGTACGGGAGGGAACACGAACAGGTCGCGGTGGACGGCCTGTTGGCGCGGGCGCGGGACGGCGGCGCCGGGGCGCTGCTGCTCCGCGGCGAGGCGGGCATCGGCAAGACCGCCCTGCTGGACGACGCCGTGGCCCGGGCCGGGACGGCCTTCCGGGTGATCAGGGCGGCCGGTGTCGAGTACGAGGCGGAACTGCCCTTCGCCGGGCTGAGCCTGCTGCTGGCCCCCGGCCTGGACCGGCTGGACGTCCTGCCGGGGCCGCAAAGGCGCGCCCTGGAGGCGGCGTTCGGGCTCGGCGAGGCGCCCGAGGATCCGGCAGCGGCACCATCTGCCGCACCCGCCTCCGCACCCGCCTCCGCACCCGCCCCCGCCGACCGGCTGCTGGTCGGCCTCGCCACCCTCGGACTGCTCGCCGAACTCGCCGCCGACCAGCCGCTGCTGTGCGTGCTGGACGACGTCCAGTGGCTGGACCGGGCCTCCCTGGACGCCCTGCTGCTCGCCGCCCGTCGCCTCCAGGCCGAAGGGGTGGCCCTGCTGCTGGCCGCCCGCAGCGAGCCCGGCGCCTCCGCCGAGCGCCAACTCGGCCTGCCCGAGGTGCGGGTGACCGGCCTCGCCGAGGCCGATGCCACCCGGCTGCTGGCCGAGCGGGCCGGCCCCGACCTGCCCGCCGCCGTCCGCGACCGCCTGCTCGCCGAAGCCGCCGGTAACCCGCTCGCCCTCACCGAACTCCCCGTCGCCACCGGCCCGCAGGCGCACACCGCAGGCGGGCTCCCGCTCACCAGCCGCTTGCTGATCGCATTCCACGGCCAGGTCACCGGCCTGCCCCCGGCCACCCAGACCCTGCTGCTGGTCGCCGCCGCCGAGGAGAGCGGCGAGCTGGACGTCCTGCTGCCCGCCGCGGCCGCGCTCGGCGTCGGCGCCGAACACCTCGCCCCCGCCGAGGAATCCGGCCTGGTCACCGTCACCCCCGACCGCCGGATCGCCTTCCGCCACCCGCTGCTGCGCTCCGCGATCCTGCAACGCGCCCCGCACCACCAGCGGTTGACCGTCCACCGCGCCGTCGCCGGAGCGCTCCCGGACGGCGACCGCCGCACCTGGCACCTCGCCCTCGCCGCCACCGCCCCCGACGCCGCCCTCGCCGACGCGCTGGAACGCACCGCCGTCCGCACCGGCCGGCGCGGGGGCCACGGCGGCGCGGCCGCGTACGAACGCGCCGCCCGGCTCACCCCCGACCGCGACGCGGCCACCCGCCGACTCGTGCTGGCCGCCGAAGCCGCCACCGAGGAAGGCGAGTTGGCGCGCGCCGAGGCCCTCGCCGACGAGGCCGCCGCCCGCACCGACAGCGTCCTCGCGCACGCCCTGCTGGACCACGTCCGGGCCACCGCGCACTTCTGGCGCGGCTCCTACCCGACCGCGTACCGGCTGCTGCTGGACGCCGCCCTCGCGCTCGCCACCTCCTCCGACGCCCCCGACGTCGTCGAACCCGCCCACGCCGCCCGGATGCTGTTCCAGGCCTTCCACGCCGCCTGGTACGCGGGGGAGGAGCCGGTGGCCGAGGTGCTCGACCGGCTCGCCGCCCTCCCGCTCGCCGACGACGACCCCGTCGCCCCGCTCGCCCGCTACCTCCCCGCCGCCGTCCTCCCGGCCCTCGGCCGACCCGCCGCCGCACCGGCACGCGCCGCCCTGCCCCCGGCCCGGGAAGCCGTCGAAGCCGCCCGCCGGGCCGGCGCCGAGAGCCCCGCCGACCTGGTCCAACTCTGCGGCGCCACCCTCGTCCTGGGCCGCGACGAGGAGACCGTCGACCTCGGCGGCGAACTCGTCGCCGAGGCCCGCGCCAAGGGCACCCTCGGTGTGATGCCCACCCTGCAGTTCTTCCTCGCCGAGGCCGAGCTCTTCCACGGCCGCCACGCCGACGCCGAACTCACCGCCACCGAGGCCCTCGACCTCGCCCGGGACACCGGCCAGCACCAGTGGGTCAGCCAACTCAGCGCCCTGCTCGCCTACCTGGCCGCCCTCGACGGCCGCACCGAACGCTGCACCGAACTGGCCACCACCGCGCTCGCCACCACCGGCCCGCAGACCGCAGCCCCCGCCGCCGGCCGCCCCTGGGCACACTGGGCCCTCGCCCTGCTCGACCTCGGCCAGGGCCGCGCCGCGGGCGCCGCCGACCGCCTCCACGCCCTCACCACCGGCCCGCACCGGCACCACGTCAGCGCCACCCGAGCCGTCCCGGACCTGGTCGAAGCCGCCGTCCGCCTCGGCACCCCGGACCGCGCCGCCGAGGCCTACGAACGCTTCGCCCGCTGGACCACCGCCGCCGACCGCCCCTGGGCCGAGGCACTACGCCTGCGCTGCCAGGCCCTGCTCGGCCCGGACGAACTCGCCGAACCCGCCTACCGCGCCGCCCTCGACCTCCACGCCACCACCCACCGCCCCTTCGAACAGGCCCGCACCGCCCTGCTCTACGGCGAATGGCTCCGCCGCACCCGCCGCCGCACCGACGCCCGCCCCCACCTCACGGCCGCCCTCGAAGTCTTCGACCGCCTCGCCGCCCACCCCTGGTCCACCCGCGCCCGCACCGAACTCTCCGCCACCGGCACCCCGGCCCCCACACCCCAGCCCTCCCAGGCCCTCCCGAACCCCCTGACCCCTCAGGAACTCCAGATCGCCCGCCTGGCCGCCCAGGGCCTCACCAACCGCGACATCGCCGCCCAACTCTTCCTCAGCCCCCGCACCGTCGCCCACCACCTCTACAAGGCCTACCCCAAACTCGGCATCACCTCCCGCACCGCCCTCCCCACCACGCTCTGACGCGGGGAGAGGCAGCAGTCATCGCGGACCGACCCGTACGGACACCCGGCGGCCGTGGAGAGCGGAGCCGCCCGGTCCGGGCCCCGGCGCCCCGCAAGGAACCCAGCGGGCCGCGATCGCCCCGACCGGTGAAGGTGATCGTCCCGCCGCACCCCGGCCGTCCCGACTCCGACGGCGCCCGGATGTACACGGGCAGCGGGCGGGGTTCCGGAGCTCCTCCGGATACAACGTCAGAGGGCCCACCGGATTTCTCCGATGGGCCCTCTGTACTGGGTCGGGGTGGCGGGATTTGAACCCACGGCCTCTTCGTCCCGAACGAAGCGCGCTACCAAGCTGCGCCACACCCCGGTCATTCTGTTTGTCGCTCCGTCTCCTTCGCGACGAGTAGAACTCTACCGGACGCTCGCCGAGACACGAAATCCGGTTTCGGGCGGGCGTCCGGTCGGGGTCAGCGGGGGGCCGGGGTGAGGGTGAGGAGGGTGGCTTCCGGGGGGCAGGCGAAGCGGATCGGGGTGTAGCGGTTGGTGCCGCAGCCGGCGGAGACGTGGAGGTAGGAGCGGTGGCCGCCGGCCTTGTGGGTGGAGAGGCCCTTGACCCGGCGGGTGTCGAGGTCGCAGTTGGTGACCAGGGCGCCGTAGAAGGGGATGCAGAGCTGGCCGCCGTGGGTGTGGCCGGCCAGGATCAGCGGGTAGCGGTCGGCGGTGAAGGCGTCGAGGACGCGCAGGTAGGGGGCGTGCACGACGGCGAGGGAGAGGTCGGCGTCGGCGGAGGGGCCGCCGGCGACGGCGGCGTAGCGGTCGCGGCGGATGTGTGGGTCGTCGAGGCCGGTGAACTCGAGGTCGAGGCCGTTGACGGTGAGGCGGCCGCGGGTGTTGGTCAGGTCGAGCCAGCCGGCCGCGTCGAAGCCGTCGCGGAGCTTCTCCCAGGGGTTGTGCACGGCGCCGCTGATGCCGCGATTGCCGGTGCCGTCGGGGTTGTTCATGCCGTGGACGCCGCTGCGCATGGCCTGGAGGTAGCGGGCCGGGTTCTTGCGGGCCGGCCCGTAGTAGTCGTTGGAGCCGAAGACGTAGACGCCGGGGAAGTCCATCAGCGGCCCGAGGGCGTCGAGGGTGGCGGGGACGCCGAGCGGGTCGGAGAGGTTGTCGCCGGTGTTGACCACGAGGTCGGGGCGCAGGCCGGCGAGGCTCTGCAGCCAGCGCTGCTTCTTGCCCTGCCCGGCCACCATGTGGATGTCGGACACCTGGAGGACCCGGAGGGGCTTGGCGCCGTGGGGCAGGACGGGGACCTCGACGCGGCGGAGCCGGAAGGCACGTACCTCGTACCCGACGGAGTAGGCGAGGCAGGCGGCGCCGGCAGCGGCGACACCGAGGGGGACGGAGTACAGCGGTCGCATCAGCCCATGCTCTCAGACGGTGGATCAGCTGGTGAACGTCCGGTGGCACGGTGCGGACACGGCCACCGTGACCTGCACCGGGTCGACCGGGGCAACGGGGTCGACCGGGGCAACGGGGTCGGTGTCCCGGCGGGCGCGCAGGGCCCGGACCTTGTTGCGGTTGCCGCAGCGTTCCATCGAGCACCAGCGCCGCCGCCCGGGCCGCGAGGTGTCGACGAAGAGCAGCCGGCAGTCGTGCGCCCGGCATTCCCGGATCCGGTCGGCGTGCGGGCCGGTGAGCAGGGCGATGGCGTCCCGGGCGAGGGTGGAGACGAGCTGGGCGCCGTCGGCGGGCAGCGGGGCGGCCGCGGTGCCGTCCGGGGCGATCCGGGGGACGAGCGGGGGGTGGGCGGCGGCCCGGTTGAGGGCGGTGCGGTCCATGGGGTCGCCGGGGCGGCCGTGGGCGCGGTCGGCGGCCAGGCGCCAGAGGGCGTCGCGCAGGGTGCGGGCGGCGCCGAGCTGGCCTTCGGTGATCCGTACGGTGCCGGCGGGCAGCCGCAGCCGGGAGCGCGTGAGCCAGTCGGTGAGGTCGGACGGGTGGTGCAGCACTTCGTACCGGGCGTAGGGGCCGGGGCCGCCGGTGGTGAGCAGTTCCAGGCAGAGGGCGCCGGGGTCGAAGTGGAAGCGGGCGCCGGCGGCCGTGGTGAGGACCAGGCCGGTCGGGTGTTCCGCGGCGCCGTCTCCGTCGGTCATGTAACCAGGGTAGGTGGTTACGGATCCGGCGGTCGCGGCCGACCGTTGACGGCGGTGCTTGACGGCGGTGCTTGACGGCGGTGCTTGACGGCGGTGATTGACGGCAGCCGTTGACGGCAAGCGTTGACGGCAGCCGTTAATGGCAAGCGACGGAACGCCCCAGGTGGGAGACTCGGGCCCATGACGACGCTCAAGGCGCAGCTGCAGGAGGACCTCACGGCTGCCATCAAGGACCGGGACGAGCTGCACTCGTCCACCATCCGGCTCACGCTTTCCGCCGTCACCAGCGAGGAGGTGGCGGGCAAGGAGAAGCGCGAGCTGTCCGACGCCGAGGTGCTGAAGGTGATCACCCGCGAGGCGAAGAAGCGTCGCGAGGCGGCCGAGGCCTTCGACCAGGCCGGCCGGGTGGAGCAGGCCGCGCGCGAGCGCGCCGAGGGCGAGGTACTGGCGGGTTACCTGCCGAAGCAGCTCTCGGACGAGGAGCTGGCCGCGATCGTGGCCGCCGCCGTGGCCGAGAGCGGGGCGAGCGGTCCGCAGGCGATGGGCGCCGTGATGAAGCTGGTGAAGCCGAAGGTGGACGGTCTGGCCGAGGGCGGCCGGGTGGCCGCCGCGGTGAAGGCCGCGCTGCTCTGAGCTGCCCGCCGCCACCGCTGTCGCCGCCGTAGCCGCAGTGACGGCCGTACCGCCGACACGGCGAAGGGGCGCCCTCCGGAAGATCCGGAGGGCGCCCCTTCGCCGTCGTACCGGGCGGTGCCGGGTCGGTCAGTGCCTGCCGCCGTTGCCGTTCCCGTTGCCATTGCCGTTACCGCCCCCGCCGATCATGCCCGGCGGGAGGGTGAACCCTCCCCCTATCACCCCACCGGGGTTACCGGGGTTCCCGCCGCCCGGTGCGGGCGGCGGCGGGTTCTGGGCGCCCGGCTGCTGGGCGTTCGGGTCGGTGGTCGGGCTGGCGCCCGCCGGCGGGGTGGCCGGCTGGGGGTCCGGGATGTTGGTGGTCTGGATGGACTCCAGCGGCGAGCCCTTGAGCGCCTGGTTCATGGCCATCTGCCAGATCGGGCCGGGGCCGTCGGCGCCGAACACCTCGTCGAAGTGCTTGCCGCCGATGTTGATGTTCTTCATCTTGACGCCGCCGGCGGGGCCGCCGAGCCAGACCGCGGTGGCCAGCGACGGGGTGTAGCCGTCGAACCAGGCGGCCTTCTTCTCGTCGGTGGTACCGGTCTTGCCGGCGATCTTGCGGCCGTCGTCGAGGCCGAGGGCGGCCGCGGTGCCCTTCTCGGTCACGTTGAGCAGGACGGTGTTGAGCGAGTCCGCGGTCGACTCGGAGAAGGCCTGGCTGCACTGGGACTGCGGGACCTTGAGCTCCTTGCCGTCGACCGTGGTGATCTTGTTGATCGCGATCGGGGTGCAGTACTTGCCGCGGGCGGCGAAGGTCGCGTAGACGTTCGCCATGGTCAGCGGGGAGAGCTCCAGGGTGCCGAGGACCATCGAGGGCACCTCCTGGAACTGGTCGCCCTTCGCCGACTGGGTGATGCCCAGCTTGTTGGCCATCTGCTTCATCGCGCAGAGGCCGACCTGCTGCTCCATCTGCACGAAGTACGTGTTGACCGAGAGCGCCATGGCCTGCTTGAGCTCGTACGGGCCGACCTCGCCGGTCGACTCGTTCTTCACCGTGGCCTTGGGCTTGTCGGTGTTCTTCCAGGTGCTGTTGCAGGTCGACATCTGGGGGTAGTCGATCTTGTTCTCGGACGGGAACGACTGGGTGTTCGACATGCCCGCCTCCAGCGCCGCCGCGGCGAGGATCGGCTTGAAGGTCGAACCGGTCTGGAAGCCGTTGCCGCCGCCCATCGAGGCGTCGACGTTGAGGTTGACGACGGTCTGGTTCTTGTTCGGGTCCAGGCCGTACGGGCGGGTCTGGGCCATCGCCAGGATCTTGCCGGTGCCGGGCTCCATCATGGTCGCCGCGGCCGACACCTGGTCGGTCACGTTGACCTTCTTGGTGACGGCGTTCTGGGCGGCGGCCTGCTTGTCCGGGTCCAGCGTGGTGTAGATGTTCAGACCGCCGGTGTCCCACAGCTTCTTGCGGTCGTCGGCGTTCTTGCCGAAGGCCGGGTCCTGCTTGACCACGTGGCGCACGTAGTCGCAGAAGAAGCCCATGCCCGCCTGGGCGGTGATGCAGCCGTTCTGCGGGTCCTTGTACTTGAGACCCAGCGGGGCGGCCTTCGCCTCGGCCGCCTGCTGGGGAGTGATGTGCTTGTTCTCCAGCATCTTGTCGATGACGACGTTGCGGCGCTTCACCGTGTTGTCGGGGTAGCGCACCGGGTCGTACTGCGACGGGTTCTGGACCACGCCGGCGAGGGTGGCGGCCTCGGCGACGGTCAGGTCCTTGTTGCTCTTGCTGAAGTAGCGCTGGGACGCGGCCTCGACCCCGTAGGCCTGGTGGCCGTAGAAGGTGATGTTGAGGTAGTTGGTGAGGATCTGATCCTTGGTCAGGTCCTCCTCCAGCTTGATCGCGACCTTGAGCTCCTGGATCTTGCGGCCCAGGGTCTTGCGCTGGGCCTCCAGGACGGCCGCCTGGTCGTCGCCGGCCTTCTCCACGTTGACGTTCTTGACGTACTGCTGGGTCAGCGTGGAGGCGCCCTGGGAGGCGGTGCCGCTCTCCGCGTTCTTGCCGACGGCGCGCAGGACACCCTTGAGGTCGACGGCGCCGTGCTCGTAGAAGCGGGCGTCCTCGATGTCCACCTGGGCGTGCCGCATGAAGGGCGACATCTGGTCGGCGGTGAGGACGGTGCGGTCGCGCTCGTAGACCTTGGCGATCAGGCCGCCCTTGGCGTCGAAGATCTGGGTCGCCTGGGTGAGCGGCGGGGTCTTGAAGTCGTCGGGGATGTTCTGGAAGCTCTCCGCCGTGTCCTTGGCGGTCAGGCCCATGGCACCGACGGCAGGCAGGGCGAGGCCTGCCAGCAGGACTCCGGAGAGCACGCTGACGCCCAGGAACTTCACGCCGTTGCCGACGTGGTCCATCGGTGATCCGCCGCTCTTGCGTCGCGGAGCTCCGGGATTGCCTGGGGGCTGGGGTGCCGATGGGCGCTTCGGTGCCATGGGGAGAACCCTACGTCCCCGATTCCCGTACATCGGGGCAGGTGTTCGCCTAGGCTTGTCACAAGCTTGCGACAGCTTCGGTGCGTCAACATCGCTCACTCTTGTGAGTGCGGAGACTTGCCCGAATTGCTCACCCTTGTCCGGGTTTTGAGGCAGCTGTGGCCTGTTGTGTTCGAGTGAACGGTTGCGCTGCGTGACGGCGCCTGCGGCGAGAGTGGGGGCCTCGCGGCTCGCAAGTGCCGCGACCTGCGATCACTCCAACGAGTGAGATGACAGATACCCATAGTCCGATCGGGTCATTCGAGATTGAGCCCGAAGGGGCTGTTGCAAGCAGTCCATCTTCCGTAACGTCCTCAACTGGCAACGGTGAATATGCCGTTGCCGCCGTGGGGGAGCCTCGAATCATCGGGAGAGGACGGCGCCGGCATGGGCTGGGTTGACGACTGGAGTGCGCAGGCCGCCTGCCGCACGAGTGATCCGGACGAACTGTTCGTCCAGGGGGCGGCACAGAACCGGGCGAAGGCGGTGTGCAGTGGGTGCCCCGTCCGGACGGAGTGCCTCGCGGACGCGCTGGACAACCGGGTGGAGTTCGGGGTGTGGGGCGGGATGACGGAACGCGAGCGCCGGGCGCTGCTGCGCCGCCGCCCGACGGTCATGTCGTGGCGGAGGCTGCTGGAGACCGCCCGCACCGAGTACGAGGAGTCCCTCGCGACCGGCGTGATACTGACGGACTACGCCCAGGCGGGCTGACCCGGGCCGCACCTCGCGGTCCGGGGCTCCCCCCGTTCCGGCCCGGACCACCCGGCCGGAGTGCCCGGACCACTCGGACCACCCGGCCCGGCCCCCACCGGCCCCGGCCCGGACTGCGTCGCGCCACCAGCCGGCCCCCACCGGCCCCGGCCCGGACTACGCCGCGCCGCCGAGCCGGCCCCCGATGGCCCGCAGCCCGTCCAGGTCGTGGACGTCACCCGGCAGCGCGGCCACCTCCACGATCGGCACGTCCGGGTACACCGAGACGAACCGGTCCCGGGTCCGCCGTTCGCGCCCCATGATCTGCATCCGCTCGGCGTGCAGCCGCAGCAGTCCGGCCGCCAGCAGCTCCGCCTCCGGCGAGGAGTGCTCCGAGCCGTTCTCCTCCAGGGCCTCGGCCGCCGCCAGCGCCCGCTCCGCGGTGAGCTGCGGCGCGCCCGTGCTGTGCACCCGGTTGAGCACCAGTCCGGCCAGCGGCATCCGGTCCGCGGCGAGCCGGTCCACGAAGTACGCCGCCTCGCGCAGCGCGTCCCGCTCCGGCGCCGCCACCACCAGGAACGCCGTGCCCGGCGCCTTCAACAGCTGGTAGGTGCGGTCGGCGCGCTCGCGGAAGCCGCCGAACATCGAGTCCATCGCGCTGACGAAGGTCTGTACGTCGGTGAGCAGCTGGGCGCCGAAGATCTTGCCCAGGGTGCCGGTGAGCAGGCCCATCCCGGCGTTGAGGAAGCGCATCGCGCTGCGGCCGCCGACCTTGGCGGGCGCGGTCAGGATCCGGATCACCCGGCCGTCCAGGAAGGACCCGAGCCGGTTGGGGGCGTCCAGGAAGTCCAGCGCCGAGCGGGACGGCGGGGTGTCCACGACGATGAGGTCCCACTCCTCGGCGGCGCGCAGCTGCCCGAGCTTCTCCATCGCCATGTACTCCTGCGTGCCCGCGAAACCGGCCGACAGGGACTGGTAGAACGGGTTCTCCATGATCGCCCTGGCCCGTTCGGGCTCGGCGTGGGCCAGCACGACCTCGTCGAAGGTCCGCTTCATGTCGAGCATCATGGCGTGGAGCCGGCCGTCCCCGGCCACCCCCTTGACCACCCGGGGGGTGTTGTCCAGTTCGGTCAGACCCATGGACTGGGCCAGCCGCCGGGCCGGGTCGATGGTCAGCACCACGACCTTGCGGCCGCGCTCGGCGGCCCGCAGACCGATCGCCGCGGCGGTGGTGGTCTTGCCGACGCCGCCGGAGCCGCAGCAGACGATGATCCGGGTCTTCGGGTCGTCGATCAGCTCGTCCACCGCGAGCCGGTTCCCGCCGTTGCCACCACCGCGGCCCTCGCCGCCGCCAACGCCACTGCCGCCGCTGCCGCCGTTCGCCGGAGTCACGCCGCCCCCTGCCGCTTGAGTTCGCCCGCCAGCCGGTACAGCCCGCCGAGGTCCACGCCCTCGCCCAGCAAGGGGAGTTCGTACGTCGGGAGCCGCAGCTGCTGCAGGTCGGCCCGTTGCGCGCGCTCCAGCTCGACCCGCTCGGCGTGCTCCCTGGCCTGCTCCAGCAGCGGGTCGATCAGCGGCTCGACCGCCGCCCGGACCGTCTCCGCCTTGCGCGAGCGCCCGCCCAGCCCGGCCTCGCCGAGCGCCAGCGCGACCTCCTCGCGGTGGTCCCCGTCCACTGCGGCCACCGCAGCCGCGTCCAGCAGCGGGGGCCGGACCATGTTGACCATCACCCCGCCCACCGGGAGCTTCGCCTCGCGCAGTTCCGCGAAGCCGTCGACCGTCTCCTGCACCGGCATCTCCTCCAGCAGGGTGACCAGGTGCACCGCCGTCTCCGGGGACCGCAGCACCCGCATCACGGCCTGCGCCTGGGTGTGTATCGGGCCGATCCGGGCCAGCCCGGCGACCTCGGAGTTGACGTTCAGGAACCGGGTGATCCGCCCGGTCGGCGGGGCGTCCATCACCACCGCGTCGTAGCGCCGCCGCCCGTCCGGGCCCTTGCGGCGGGCCGCCTCGCAGGCCTTGCCGGTGAGCAGCACGTCCCGTACGCCGGGGGCGACGGTGGTGGCGAAGTCGACGAAGCCGACCTTCTGCAGCGCCTTGCCGGCCCGGCCGAGCTTGTAGAACATCTCCAGGTACTCGAGCAGCGCCAGCTCGGTGTCGATCGCCAGCGCGAGCACCTCGCCGGGCCCGCCCTCGCCGGCCGGCAGCCCCAGTTGGGGGCGGGAGACCGAGGCGATCCGGCGCTCCTCGTAGGGGAGGGCGGCGATCCCGAACAGTTCGGCGATGCCCTGCCGCCCCTCGACCTCGATCAGCAGCACCCGATTGCCGTCGGCGGCCAGGGCCAGCGCCAACGCGGCGGCCAGCGTGGTCTTCCCGGTGCCGCCCTTGCCGCTGACCACGTGCAGCCGGACCCCCTCCCAGTCGGGGTCGCGCCGGGTCGCCTGGCCGGGGGTGCGTGCCACGCTGCGTCTCCGTCCGTCTCCGTCCCTGCGGGCGCCCCTCCTGCGGGGTGCCCCTGCCGAGGGGGCCGCTCGCGGACGAGGGCGCCCCTCCACGAGGGTGCCGCTCCGTACGGACGCCCCTCCCTGCGGGTGCCCCCTCGCGAGGACGCCCTCTCGCGAGGGTAACCAGGGAGCGCTCCCGATGCCCGGAGCACCTGGGGTGCCAGGACTGAATCATGCCCCCTTTGTGCTCCACCTCACACGCCGGTCGGCGAGGGCCCGTACGGCGGCCTGTGCGGCGGCCCGTACGGCGGCCCGGGCGGCGGCGATCGCCGGGACACCTCGTCTAGAGTCTGGCCATGACCAAGTGGGAATACATGACGGCGCCCCTGCTGGTGCACGCCACCAAGCAGATCCTGGACAACTTCGGCGAGGACGGCTGGGAGCTGGTCCAGGTCGTGCCCGGCCCGAACCCGGAGCAGCTGGTGGCCTACTTCAAGCGGGAGAAGAACGCATGAGCAAGGTCGAGTCGAAGCTCGCCGAGCTGGGCCTGACCCTGCCGCCGGTGGCCGCCCCGGTCGCCGCCTACGTGCCGGCCGTCCGGTCCGGTGAGTTCGTGTTCACCTCCGGCCAGCTGCCGGTCGTCGGCGGCAAGCTGGTGAGCACCGGCAAGGTCGGTGCCGAGGTGTCCCCGGAGGAGGCCAAGGAGCTCGCGCAGACCTGCGCGCTGAACGCCCTGGCCGCCGTGAAGTCGGTGATCGGCGACCTGGACCTGATCGAGCAGGTCGTGAAGGTGGTCGGCTTCGTCGCCTCCGCCCCCGACTTCATCGGCCAGCCCGCCGTGATCAACGGTGCCAGTGAGCTGCTCGGCACCGTGCTGGGCGAGGCCGGTGTGCACGCCCGCAGCGCCGTCGGCGTCGCGGTGCTGCCGCTGGACGCCCCGGTCGAGGTCGAGCTCCAGGTGCGCGTCAAGAGCGCCTGACCCCGAGCGTGATCACGAAGGCGGGGTCGGGCCTGTCCAACCCCGCCTTCGTGCGCTTAGCATCCGGGCATGGACCATCGAGCAACGACGCTCCCGATGCCGCCCGGCTGGCCCGCCCGGATCCGGGCGGTCGACTCCGGCCTGCTCACCCCGGCGGTGGCCAGACCCGCCGCGACGGTCGTGCTGCTGCGCGACGCCGCCGACGGGCCGGAGGCCTACCTGCTGCGCCGCCGCACCTCGATGGCCTTCGCGGCCGGGATGTACGCCTACCCGGGCGGCGGGGTGGACCCGCGGGACGCCGAGGTCGAGACCGGCTGGGCCGGGCCCTCGCCCGAGGAGTGGGCGCAGCGGCTCGGGGTGGACGCCCAGACGGCGCGGGCGGTGGTCTGCGCGGCGGTGCGCGAGACCTTCGAGGAGGCCGGCGTGCTGTTGGCCGGGCCGGACCCGGAGAGCGTCGCCGCGCCGCGCGACTGGTCCGCGGAGCGGGCCGCGCTGGAGGCGCACGAGCTGTCCTTCGCCGAGTTCCTGCGGGACCACGGCCTGGTGCTGCGCAGTGACCTGCTGGGCGGCTGGGCCCGCTGGATCACCCCGGAGTTCGAGGAGCGGCGCTACGACACCTGGTTCTTCGTCGCCGCCCTGCCGGCCGGGCAGCGCGCGGCGCTGGAGGTCGGCGAGGCCGACCGGGTCGCCTGGCTGACGCCCGCCGAAGCGGTCCGGGGGCACCGGGAGGGCCGGTTCGGCATGCTGCCGCCGACGGTCACGGTGCTGCGCGAGCTGTCGTCGGTGCGGACCACCGCCGAGGCACTGGCCGCGGCCGCCGACCGGGCACTGGAGCCGGTGCTGGGCCGGGCCGAGGTCCGCGGCGACCGGATGACGGTCCGCTGGCCCGGGTACGACGAACTGACCATCGACGGGGAGTTCCCCGCCGAGGGATCCTGACCCCCTCCGTACGAGAACCCCTCCGTACGAACCCCCTCGTACCGACCGTTGCACGACGCTTCGAGAGACGCCGACCGGAAAGGACCGACGACCGATGGACCACGACGATGTGGCTCGCCGGACGGCCCCCGAGCTGCCCGCCCGCCGAGTGACCCCCCGTTCCGCGGCCTGTGACGGTCCGGTCCCGTTCGTCGAGGTCGCCCAGCGCGCCCTCGTCCGGGCCCTGCCGCTGCGGGCCCTGCACCGCGGCCTGGAGGGCAACCGGTGAGCGGGCGGAGCGGGCGGAGCGGGCGGATCGTCGAGGGGCGCGTGGCGGCATGAGCGGAGTCCTGCCGGGCGACCCCGCCGCGGTGGTGGGCGGGGAGGCCACCGCCCGGGCGCTGTGCGTGCTGGCGCCGAACCCGTCGCCGATGACCCTGGACGGCACCAACACCTGGCTGCTCTCCGAGCCCGGTTCGGACCTCGCCGTGGTGATCGACCCCGGCCCGCTGCACGAGGGCCACCTGCGCCGGGTGCTCGACCTCGCCGAGGAGCGCGGCAAGCGGATCGCGCTCACCCTGCTGACCCACGGCCACGCCGACCACTCCGAGGGCGCGGCCCGGTTCGCCGAGCTGACCGGCACCGAGGTGCGGGCCCTGGACCCGGCGCACCGGCTGGGCTCCGAGGGCCTGGTCGGCGGCCAGCGGCTGGACGTCGGCGGCCTCGACCTGCGGGTGGTCGCCACCCCCGGCCACACCTCGGACTCGCTGACCTTCCACCTGCCGGACGACGGCGCGGTCCTCACCGGGGACACCGTGCTCGGCCGCGGCACCACGATGGTCGCCCACCCGGACGGCCGGCTCGGGGACTACCTGGACTCGCTGCGCCACCTGCACACGATGGCCTCCGCGCACGGCGTGCGGACGGTGCTGCCCGGCCACGGTCCGGTGCTCGCGGACGCGCTGGGCGCGGTCGACTACTACCTGGCGCACCGGGCCACCCGGCTCGCCCAGGTGGAGACGGCGGTCGAGGCGGGCTGCCGGACGGCCGCCGAGGTGGTCGCCCGGGTCTACGCGGACGTGGACCGGGCGCTCTGGCCGGCCGCCGAGCTGTCGGTGCGGGCCCAGCTGGAGTACCTGGAGGACCACGGGCTGATCCCGGACCAGGGCTGACCCCGGTCCGGGACCTAACCGGCCCCGGACCAGCCCCGGACCGGTCCGGGAACGCCGAAGGGCCCGTCCGGCTCGGACGGGCCCTTCGCGGTGCTCGGATCGTCAGCGCGAGCGGCGCGACAGCCGCTCGACGTCCAGCAGCACCACCGCGCGTGCCTCCAGCTTCAGCCAGCCGCGGCCGGCGAAGTCGGCGAGCGCCTTGTTGACCGTCTCGCGGGAGGCGCCGACCAGCTGGGCCAGCTCCTCCTGGGTGAGGTCGTGGGCGACGTGGATGCCCTCCTCGGACTGCACGCCGAAGCGGCGGGAGAGGTCCAGCAGGGCCTTGGCGACACGCCCGGGCACGTCGGAGAAGACCAGGTCGGACATCACGTCGTTGGTCCGGCGCAGTCGGCGGGCGATGGCCCGCAGCAGCGCGATGGAGACCTCGGGGCGGGCGTGCAGCCAGGGCTGCAGGTCGCCGTGGCCGAGGCCGAGCAGCTTGACCTCGGTCAGCGCGCTGGCGGTGGCGGTGCGCGGGCCCGGGTCGAACAGCGACAGCTCGCCGATCATCTCGCTGGGGCCGAGCACGGCCAGCATGTTCTCGCGGCCGTCCGGCGAGGCACGGTGCAGCTTGACCTTGCCCTCGGCGACGACGTACAGCCGGTCGCCCGGGTCGCCCTCGTGGAACAGCGACTCACCACGGGCGAGGGTGACCTCGGTCATGGAAGCGCGCAGCTCGCCGGCCTGTTCGTCGTCGAGTGCCGCGAAGAGTGCGGCGCGCCGCAGAACGTCGTCCACGTGCTTCCTCCTTCTCGGCCGTCCGGCGGGTGGGCCGTCCGGCGCAAGTTCCGTTCAGTGTTCTGCATCACCAAGCATGGCGCATGTCGCTCCGATCATATGAGGAGGGGGTGTGTCCGGGTGTGCCGTGCGGGGCCATTCGTACCGGCGGGTCACGGGGCGGGGCGCCCGGCGGCGGCCGTCCGGTCGCCTTCCCGTCCGTCCTGATCGAACAGGGAGTCGCCCACGGCGGTGCGGGCGGAGAGGACGGCGTGCCCGGCCCGGTGGGCGCTGGTCAGGCCGGCCGTACGCAGGGCGGCGAGGTGCTGGGAGACGGCGGCGGGGGACAGTCCGGTCCGGCGGGCCAGCTCGGTGGTCGAGGCCGGGGAGTCCAGTTCGGCCAGCAGCCGAGCCCGGGAGCGGCCGAGGACGGCGGCCAGCGCGTCGGTGCGCGCGGCCGAGCCCGGGCGCTCCTCCCAGAGCGCGGCCGTGCCGCGCGCCGGGTAGACCAGCTGCGGCGGGTCCGGCGGCAGCATCCGGGTGAGCACCCGCGGCCAGGCGAAGGCCGAGGGGACCAGCAGCAGTCCGGCCGCGGCGTTCAGCCGGTTCACCGCGCAGTGGCGGTCCTCCAGGCGCAGTGCGGTGCCGTCCCAGCGGACCGTCCCGTGCAGGTCGTCCAGCATCCGCGCGCTGCCGTGCTCGGCGGCCTGCCGGGAGCGGTGGAAGACGTCCGCGGCCAGCAGCGCGCTGATCCGGGCCCAGTACGGGGCGAGCGCCAGCTCCCAGTACGCCTCGATCTCGGCGGCCAGCCGGGGCAGCTGGCCCGCCGGGTCGCGGTGCAGCGGTTCCAGGCCGGCGGGCAGCCGGCCGCCGGCCTCGGCGGCCAGGATGTCGAGGTCGGCGCGGACCTGCCCGGCGCCGGTCGCGGTGATCGCGGCCAGCTCCTCGGCGAGCCTGGTCGAGCAACCCGCCGGGGCGGGGTTGAGGAAGTCGGGCAGGTGGCCCTCGGGCGGGACCATCGCGGCCAGTCGTCCCCGGTCCAGTCCGGCGGCGGCCAGCCGTTCGCGCACCTGGCCGGCCCAGCGGCGGTGCAGCGCCGGGACGGGGGAGCGGGCCAGGGCGCGCAGGCTGGTCACCACCTCCTGCATCGGGCTGACCGCGAACCGGGTCAGCGCCAAGTCCTGGGTGGAGAAGTGGAGTTCCGTCCGCACGCCGCGGCCCCTTCGGAAGATTCGGCCCCAGCTTAATCACTGGTGGCGGCCCGGAGCGGGGCGCAGGATGCCTGCGTTCCCACCGATCCGTACGAAAGCCGGTGACCACCATGTCCACCACCCCCGAGGCCCGCGAGCGGGCGCTGCGGCTGCGCGAACTCCTCGCGGAGGGCGTGCTCGTCCTGCCCAACGCCTGGGACGCGGGCAGCGCCGCGGTGATCGCCTCGGCCGGCGCCCGGGCCATCGCCACCACCAGCGGCGGCGTCTCCTGGTCGCTCGGACACGGCGACGGCCAGCGGATGGACCGGGCGGCAGCGGTCGCGGCGGCCCGCCGGGTCGTCGCCGCGGTGGACCTGCCGGTCACCGTCGACGCCGAGGGCGGCTACGGGCCGCTGCCCGCCGACGTGGCCGCGACCGTCACCGAACTGGTCGGCGCCGGCGCGGCCGGGGTCAACCTGGAGGACTCGACGGCCGTCGGCGGGCCGCTGTTCCCGGTGGCCGCGCAGGCCGAGCGGCTGCGCGCGGCCCGGACGGCGGCCGCGGCGGCCGGACTGCCCGAGCTGCTGGTCAACGCCCGGACCGACGTCTTCCTGTTCGGACTGGGCGGGCTCGACGACGTGCTGGCCCGGGCCGAGGCCTACGCGCAGGCGGGCGCCGACGGCCTGTTCGTCCCCGGGCTGCTGGACCTCGACCTGCTCACCGAGCTGTGCCGGCGCTCCCCGCTGCCGGTGAACGCGATGGCCGGGCCGGGCGGGCCGACCGTCGCCGAGCTGGCCGCCACCGGGGTACGGCGGATCAGCGTCGGCACCGGCCTCGCCCAGGCCGCGTACACGGTGGCCCACCGGGCCGCCGTCGAGCTGCTCGGCGCCGGGACGCTGACGGAGCTCGACGGGGCGCTCGGGTTCGGGGAGCTGAACGGGCTCTACTGACCCGCTACCGGCCGGTGCGGGCCGTACCGGCCGTACGGGCCGTACCGACCTACAGGCTCTGTGAGAGCTCAGCCCGTGAAGCCCAGCTCGGCCAGACTCTGCTCGATCCGGGCGCGGTGGGCGGCCTCCCAGTCGTCCAGGGTCTCGGCGGCCTCCTTGGCCAGCTTGGCCCGGGCCGCCTCCAGGACCGCCGTCCGCTCGGCGGCGGGCACCGCCACGACGCCCTCCTCGTCGGCCACCACGATGTCGCCGGGCGCCACCAGCACGCCGCCGCAGAGCACCGGGACGCCGTGGGCGCCCAGCTGCTTCTTGGCGCCGGGGATCGGGATGACGCCCCGGGCGACCACCGGGAAGCCCAGGTCGCGGACCTCGGCGAGATCCCGGATCAGGCCGTCGGCCACGAAGGCGGCGACGCCCCGGCGCTGGGCCACCGCGCAGACGTTGCCGCCGGCCAGCGCGTAGTCCAGGTCGCCGGACTCCACCACGATCACCGAGCCGGGCTCGGCCCGGTAGATCGCGGCGTGCAGCATCAGGTTGTCGCCGGGCGGGCACTGCACGGTGAAGGCCGGTCCGGCTACCCGGGGCATGCCCGCCCACAGTGGGCGCAGTCCGATGTCCATGACCCGGGCGCGGCCCAGGACGTCGGCCAGGGTGGTGGTGGGAATGTCCGCAAAGTCCTTGAAGTCCCCGTCCATGCTTCCTCTTTCCTCGATCGTTCCCTCGATGGTCGGACGATCGGAAGACTAGAACGGGCCGGTCGACGGAGCACCGGAACCCTGGCGCCCGTACGCGCCCGTACGCGCCAGCACCCCGCCCGCCACGTCCTCGGCCGACCCGGAGCACGGCCGTCCGTTCTTCCTCCTTGATCCGCCCCAAGCGGTCCGTCGCTCGGCGTAGCCTTCGTGCATGGCAGAGAGCAAGGCCCGGAAGACCGCGACCAAGCCGGCCGCGGAGCCCGCTGCGAAGACGGCCGCGAAGAAGACGGCCGCGAGGAAGACGGCGGCCGAGAAGACGGCCGCGAAGAAGACGGCGGCCGAGAAGACGGCCGCGAGGAAGACGGCGGTGAAGCCGAGGAAGCCCGAGTCGCACCTGGCGATGGTGCGGCGGGCCCGGCGGATCAACCGCGAGCTGGCGGAGCTGTACCCGTACGCCCACCCGGAGCTGGACTTCGAGAACCCGTTCCAGTTGCTGGTGGCCACCGTGCTGTCGGCGCAGACCACCGACCTGCGGGTGAACCAGACCACCCCGGCGCTGTTCGCGAAGTACCCGACGCCCGAGGACATGGCGGCGGCGAACCCGGAGGAGCTGGAGGAGATCATCCGCCCGACCGGTTTCTTCCGGAACAAGGCGAAGTCGCTGATCGGCCTCTCGACCGCGCTGCGCGACGAGTTCGGCGGTGAGGTCCCGGGCCGGCTGGCCGACCTGGTGACCCTGCCCGGGGTCGGTCGCAAGACCGCCAACGTGGTGCTCGGCAACGCCTTCGGAGTCCCCGGGATCACCGTGGACACCCACTTCGGGCGGCTGGCCCGCCGGTTCGGCTGGACCACCGAGGACGACCCGGTGAAGGTCGAGCTGGCCGTCGCCGAGATCTTTCCGAAGTCGGAGTGGACGATGCTGTCGCACCGGGTGGTCTTCCACGGCCGGCGGATCTGCCACTCCCAGAAGCCCGCCTGCGGGGCCTGCCCGATCGCGCCGCTCTGCCCCGCGTACGGGGAGGGCGAGCTGGATCCGGAGAAGGCCCGCAAGCTGCTCAAGTACGAGATGGGCGGCCAGCCCGGCCAGCGGCTCAGGCCGCCGTCGGACTTCCCCGGCGAGGCTGCCGCCCGCGCCGACGCGGTCGCCCACCAGGGGCGGGTCGCGGACCAGGGGGTGGAAGCGTGACCGAGGGTGTTGTCGAGCGGAACGACCTGCCGGGCTGGCTGGAGCCGGTCCGGGACGCGGCCGAGCGGGTGCTGCCGGAGCAGCTGAGCCGCTTCCTGCCGCCGAGCGAGGGCGGTCGGGCGGCGGCGGTGCTGATGCTGTTCGGCGAGGGCCCGGACGGGCCGGACCTGCTGCTGATCGAGCGGGCCCGCTCGCTGCGCTCGCACGCCGGCCAGCCGTCCTTCCCGGGCGGCGCGCTGGACCCGGAGGACGGCGACCCGGACGGCTCCGGCCCGATCGCGGCGGCGCTGCGCGAGGCCTGGGAGGAGACCGGCCTGGACCCGGCCGGGGTGCAGGTCTTCGCCGCGCTGCCCCGGCTGTACATCCCGGTGAGCCGCTTCGTGGTCACCCCGGTGCTGGGCTGGTGGCGCGAGGAGTCGCCGGTGCGGCCGGTGGACCGGGGCGAGACCGGCGCGGTGTTCCGGGTGACGATCGCCGACCTCGCCGACCCGGCGAACCGGGTCCGGCTGCGGCACCCGTCCGGGCACGTCGGGCCGGCCTTCGCGGTGGCCGGGCGGCTGGTCTGGGGGTTCACCGCCGGGGTGATCGACCGGGTGCTGCACCACAGCGGGCTGGAGCGGCCGTGGGACCCGTCCCGGGTCGTCGACCTCTCGGACGACGCCCTGGCACTCGTCCAGGGCGACCTAGAGCACTCCCGGGTCCTGCCGGGCGGCGGCGCCGACGGCTCGTGACGGACCGTCGGCGCGGCACGGTCGCGAAGCGTGGGAGGGTGTCGGAGTGAACGTGCTGGATGTGCTGCTGGTCCTCGCCGCCGTCGGATTCGCCATTTCGGGCTACCGGCAGGGCTTCGTGGTGGGCGTCCTGTCGCTGGTCGGCTTCCTCGGCGGCGGCCTGCTGGCCGTCCAGCTGCTGCCGCTGCTGCTCGACCACCTCAGCCCCGGCACCACGGCCTCGGTGGTGGCCGTGGTGGTGGTGATCGTCTGCGCCGCGATCGGCCAGGCGGTCACCGCGCACTACGGCTGGAAGCTGCGCGGCCACATCGACCGCCGTCCGGCCCGGGTGCTGGACGCGTCCGGCGGCGCGGTGGTCAACGTGATCTCGATGCTGCTGGTCGCCTGGCTGATCGGCTCCGCGCTGGCCGGCACGTCCCTGCCGACGGTCTCCAAGCAGGTCCGCTCCTCGGCGATCCTCAGCGGCGTCCAGGAGGCGCTGCCGGGTGACGCGCCGAACTGGTTCTCCGACTTCTCCAAGGTGCTCGCCCGCAACGGCTTCCCGCAGGTCTTCAACCCCTTCGAGCACGAGCCGATCACCCAGGTCGACACCCCGGACCCGGCGCTGGCCAACAGCCCGGCGGTGGCCCGGGCGCGGCAGAGCCTGGTCAAGGTGGTCGGCACCGCGACCTCCTGCGGCAAGACCCTGGAGGGCAGCGGCTTCGTCTTCGCCCCGCATCGGGTGATGACCAACGCCCACGTGGTGGGCGGCGTCGACGAGCCGACCGTGCAGATCGGCGGCGTCGGCCAGTTGTACGACGCCACGGTGGTCCGCTACGACTGGCAGCGCGACATCGCCGTCCTGGACGTGCCCAAGCTCAACGCGCCCGCACTGACCTTCGCGGGCGAGGCGAGGACCAACGACAGCGCGATCGTCGCGGGCTTCCCCGAGAACGGCGCCTTCAACGTCCAGCCCGCCCGCATCCGCGGCCGGATCCAGGCCAACGGCCCGGACATCTACCACCGCGGCCAGGTGGTGCGCGACGTCTACTCGGTGCGCTCGCTGGTCCGCCAGGGCAACAGCGGCGGCCCGCTGCTCACCCCGGACGGCCAGGTGTACGGCGTGGTCTTCGCCAAGTCCCTGGACAGCGCCGACACCGGGTACGTGCTGACCTCGGCCGAGGTGCGCGAGGACGCGACGGCGGGCAGCACCGCGAGCGGCCGGGTGGACACCCAGGGCTGCGCGCTCTGAGACCGCGCCCCGAAACCGCGGGGCCCGCCGGTGCGGGATCCGTCGTACCGTCAGGCCGCCCTGGTAGCCTCGGCGGCGCTCACCCGTTCGGCTCAACCGGGTTGCCGTCCCGGAGTGAGTCAACGGGAGGTCGTGGTAGTCCGATGATGGGTCATTCGCACGCGGTGAGCGGGGCGATGCTGTACGCGGCCTCGGCCCCGTTCCTGCCCCCGCTGCTGCTGCACACCACGCTGCAGCCGGCGGACATACTGATGGGCACGGTGCTGTGCGCGGGCGCGGCACTGCTGCCGGACCTCGACCACCACGACGGTTCGATCGCCAACTTCCTCGGCCCGCTCTCCAAGGCGCTCTGCCGCTTCGTGGCCTGGGCCTCCGGCGGGCACCGGCACGCCACCCACTCGCTGCTGTTCGTCGCGCTGATGGGCGGCGGCACCTGGGCCGGCGTCACCTTCCTGGGCCGCTACTTCACCCTCACGGTGACGTTCTTCCTGCTGGCACTGGCGGTCAAGGCGCTGCGGCTCTGCCCGCCGAGCAACGGCCCGGAGGCGTGGATCACCGTCATCGGCCTGGCCGCGCTCGGCACCTTCGGGATGAACACCTGGATGCCCAACGCGCCCGGCTGGCTGCCGTACGCGGTCGGGCTGGGCACGCTGGCGCACCTGTTGGGCGACTGCCTGACCAAGAAGGGCGCGCCGCTGCTGTGGCCGCACAAGGAGCGCTACGAGATCGTGCTGATCAAGCGCAGCGGCAACAACGTCGAGACCAAGGTGCTGGTGCCGATCATGTCGGTGGCGACCTTCGTGCTGCTCTGGTTCACGGCGCTGTCACCGCAGATCGTGAACTAGCCGCAGAACGTGAATCAGCCGCAGAACGTGAACTGAACGGCGGCCGGCAGCGGCGCGGGGCCTCAGGTCTCGCGCCGCAGCCGTGCGCCCACCCACCGGGCGCGCCGGCCGAGGATGCGCGGGATGCCCAGCTGCCGCTGCGCCCCGCGCTGGCGGCGGTCGAGGCCCTCGAAGCCGAGGTCCTCCGCCCGGTCCGGGAGGTGTGCGGGGCGCTGGGGACTGTTGTGGCGTCGGCCGCGCGGGGCGTCGTCGCGATCGGGCATCCAGGTCATACCGGAATGGATGCCCCTGGGCCGGAGGGAGTAACCGCCCGGGTGCGCCGAAACTGGCCCATGCGCATGTCATATGAGCGCAACATCAAGGGAGTTGGGACTTCCGACCCCTTCCGGGAGCCCCGGGGAGGGCCCTCCGGTCGTCACTCCTTGTGGCGACCGACCCAGTCCAGCAGCTCCGCCGTGAACTCCTCCGGAGCCTCCTCGTGCGGGAAGTGCCCGACCCCCGGCAGCAGCCGCCAGCGGTACGGCGCCGCCACGTACTCGCCGCCGCCCAGCGCGGTGTGCGACAGCAGCACCGGGTCCGCGGCGCCCTGGACGTGCAGGGTCGGCGCGGTGATCGGCTTCTTCATCCGACGGGCGAACTGGATGCCGTCCGGCCGGGCCATCGAGCGCAGCAGCCAGCGGTACGGCTCGATCGAGCAGTGCGCGGTGCTGGGGATCTGGATCGCCTGCCGGTACGCGTGCACCGCCGCCCCGTCCAGCTTGTTCGGCCCGGCCCACTCGTCCAGGTAGCGGCCCACCAGCGCCGCGTCGTCGGCGACCAGGCGGCGTTCCGGTATCCACGGCCGCTGGAAGCCCAGGACGTGGTCGAAGGCGGCGATCTGCTTGCGGTCCGTCAGCAGCGCCCGGCGCAGGTCCCGGGGGTGCGCCGCGGAGACCGCGGTGAGGCTCTGGATCACCGAGGGGCGCATCACCGCCGCCACCCAGGCCAGGGTGCCGCCGGAGGCGTGCCCCACCAGGTGCGCGCGGCGCTCGCCGAGCGAGCGGATCACCCCGGTGATGTCCAGGGCGAGGTTGCCCGGGTCGTAGCCGCGCGGGGTGCGGTCGCTGCCGCCGATGCCGCGCAGGTCGAGCGCCACGGCGCGGTAGCCGGCCTCGGCCAGCGCGGTCAGCTGGTGGCGCCAGGCCCACCAGTACTCGGGCCAGCCGTGCACCAGCAGCACCAGCGGGCCGGAGCCCAGCTCGGTGATGTGGAAACGGGCGCCGTTGGCCGCCAGGTCGCGGTGCTTCCACGGACCGGACTGCCGGATGCTCCACGCCTCGGCAGCGGCGTCCTCGGACCGCCCGGGGGCGGCGGCGCCCTCGACGGCCTCCGGGCCGGTCTCCGGGCCGCCCTCGGGCCCCGAGGCGGGGCCGGAGACGGCGGACGGCTGCGCGGGAGCGGGCTTCTGGTCGAGCGGCATACCGAGAGCGTGTCACATCCGTGCGAAGGACACGTGCCCGGCACTCGCTGCGGGCGGGTCCGGGCACGTACGGGCGGGGGCGGTTACGGGATGCGGCCCAGGCCCCGGTCGATCTCCTCCTGGGTGGCCGGGCGCGGCCGGGCGTTCCTCAGCACCTCGGCGGTCTTCTGGACGCCCTCGATGGTGCGCTCCGGCTTCTGGATCTTCTTGAAGAAGCGCCGCGCCAGGACGAACAGGACGGCGGCGAGCACCCAGTAGGCGCCTGCCACGATGAGGAAGGACCAGCCGAGCGACAGGCCCAGCGCGTGGATGCCGAAGGCGAACGCGGCGCTCAGCATCGGGACGGAGAACAGCAGCACCACGGCGGCGACGGCGACCGAGACGCCGCCGGAGACGCCGCGCTTGACGTCCGCCTTGATCTCGGACTTGGCGAGCGCGATCTCGTCGTGGACGAGTGCGCTCAGGTCGGCGGTGGCCGCCGCGAACAGCTGCCCCACCGAACGCTCGCCCTCGTAGGGCGCCCGGCCGTTGCTGGACGGGTCTGCGGCTCCTGTGGGCATCAGCGGTTCTCCTCTGCGGCTGTTGCGGCGTGACGCCGTCGCGGTGCGCGGTTTCCGGGGCCGGTGGGGGATCCGGAGGCGTCAGTGGTGTGTCGACAGCTCAGAATCATGCCCCTACCGGTCAGTCGGACACCACTCCGGGGCCCCGCCGGAGGGACGTGTCCTGGCTTCGGAAGGCGGCTGCAGGGTGTGGGGCGGTGCGGGGTGCGGCGCGGTGCGGGGTGCGGTGCGGGGCCCCTCGGCGAGGCTCAGCGGTCGCTGCCGGGACCTTCGCCCGGCTGGGGCCGGGGTGCCTCGGTGAGCGCCGCCCGGTCGGCGGTCCGGGCCCGCCAGGCCGGATCGTCCTGCTGGTAGACGTCCGGGATGCCGTCGCCGTCCTCGTCCCGGTCCTCCTCCTCGCACAGGGCGCGGTAGTGCCGGTTGCGCAGCTTGAGCAGCACGGTGGCGACCACCGCGCAGAGCAGCGAGCCGACCAGGACGGCCGTCTTGGAGCGGTCGGCCAGCGCCAGGTCGTCCGGGAACGCCAGTTCGCTGATCAGCAGCGAGACGGTGAAGCCGATCCCGGCGAGCACCGAGACGGCGAACAGGTCGGCCCACTTGAGCTGGGGGTTCAGCTCGGCCCGGGTGAACCGGGCGGCCAGCCAGGTGCCGCCGAATATGCCCACCGTCTTGCCGACCAGCAGGCCGATCACGATGCCGAGCGGGGCGGCCTGGGTGAACACCTCGCGCAGTGCCGGGCCGGAGATCGTCACCCCGGCCGCGAACAGCGCGAACACCGGGACGGCCAGTCCGGCCGAGAGCGGGCGGACCAGGTGCTCGATGTGCTCGCCGGGGGAGTGCTGCTCGTCGCCCTCCCGGTGGCAGCGCAGCATCAGGCCCATCGCGACGCCGGCGACGGTGGCGTGGATGCCGCTCTCGTGCATCAGCGCCCAGACCACGAGGGCCAGCGGCACGAACAGGTACCAGCCCTTCACCCCGCGCCGGTGCAGGAACCAGAACAGCACCAGGCCGGCGAAGGCCAGGCCGAGCGCCCAGAACTTGATCCCGGAGCTGTAGAAGACCGCGATGATCAGGATCGCGATCAGGTCGTCGACCACGGCCAGGGTCAGCAGGAAGGCGCGCAGCGCGGAGGGCAGGTGACTGCCGACCACGGCCAGCACCCCGAGGGCGAAGGCGATGTCGGTGGCGGTCGGGATGGCCCAGCCGCCGGGGTGGCCGCCGCTGCCGGAGTTGACCAGGGCGAACAGGATCGCGGGCAGGGCGACGCCGCAGATGGCGGCGATCACCGGCAGCAGTGCGGCGCTCGGGGTGCGGAGCTCGCCCGCGACGAACTCGCGCTTGAGTTCGATGCCGGCCACGAAGAAGAAGACCGTCAGCAGGCCGTCCTTGGCCCAGTTGGCCAGGGTGAGGTCGAGGTGGAGCGGGGCGGAGGGGCCGATCCGGTGGTCGAGCACGCTCTCGTACGCGTTCGGCCAGACGTTGGCCCAGACCAGCGCGACCACGGCGGCGGCCAGCAGCAGCATGCCGCCGACCGTCTCGGTGCGCAGGGCGTTGGTGACGAAGGTGCGCTCGGGCAGTGACAGCCGACCGAGGAACTGCCGGCGGCGGGTCGTCGGCTCGTGGGCGGGCGGCTGGTCGGTCACGGGGACCTCCTGGGGCTGGGAGCGGCAAACGGATGCACGGGTGGTGCAGTTGCCGACCAGACTTCCCGGCGCGCCCTGTGACGCCCGCGGATCCTGTCAAGGGCCTTGATGCGTCCTTAACAGTCTAGCGGGACGTTCAGATGACATCCGGATTGTCCTAGTAAATGACTTAAGCCCTGCGGGCCGCTACTGCACTCCCGAGGAGCAGCGGACCGGTACCCGAACGGCCCAGGCCGAGTGCAGTCGGGTGAACGGCTCCCTAAGGTCGATCGCAGGCGCCCGCCCGATCCGGGCCGGTGCGCACCCCTTCGGTTCCTGCTGTTCCCGCTGTCCTCGCTGTTCTCGCTGTTCTCGCTGTTCCCGCTGGAGGCACGACCATGTCCGGTGGTGGCACCACCCTGCCCCAACCGCCCCTCTTACCCGGTGAGCCTGCCGACGCCGACCGGCATCCCGGCCGGGTGCTCCACCCGGACCCTCGTCCGGATCTTTGGCCGGGATCCCGGCCGCCGTTCCACCCTGACTCCCGCCCGGAGTTCGGTCCGAAGTGCCGTGCGGAGACCGCCGAGGACGTCCCGGCGGACCTCGACCGGCTGCTCCGTCCGCTGTTCCGCTCCGCCGGACCGGACGGCGGCGTCGCCGTCGTGGTGATCCGCGGCGACGAGCGGACGGTCGCCTGCCGGGGGCACTCCGACCGCTCCGGCCGCCACCCGGTCCGGGCCGACACCCGCTTCGAGCTCGGGTCCGTGACCAAGACCTTCACCGGACTGCTGCTCGCCGAGATGGCCGCCCGCGGTGAGGTCCGCTACGACGACCCGATCGACCGCTACCTCCCCGCGAACGCCGTCCCCGGCTACCCGCACGAGCGGCCGATCACCCTGCTCCACCTGGCCACCCACACCTCCGGCCTGCCCCGGCTGCCGGTCGGCCTGCTGCCGGCCGCGGCACCCCGGTGGTTCACCCGCCCGTACGCCACGTTCGGGCCGACCCACCTGCTCGACGCACTGTCACGGACCCCCGTCCGGGGCACCCCGGGCACCCAGGTGCGGTACTCCAACCTCGGCTCCGGGCTGCTCGGACTGCTGCTGGCCAACGCGGCCGGACAGCGCTACGACGACCTGCTGGCCACCCGGGTCTGCGGACCGCTCGGCCTGTTGGACACCTCCAGCGGCCCCGGCCGGGAGGATGTCAGCGGGTACCGGCGCGGCCGACGGGTGCCGTCCTTCCGGCTGCCCGCCCTGCCGGGCGCCTCGGCACTGCGCTCCACCGCGGACGACATGCTCCGCTACCTTCAGGCCCACCTGTCGCTGGACGCCGTGCCGCTGCCCGAGCGGGCCGACGCGGCGGCGCTGCGTACGGCGCTCGGCGAGGTCCGTCGGCCGAGGGTGGGGCGGCGCCGGGGCGGTACCCGGCTCTGCGTGGGCTGGAACCAGTGGGGGCCGGGCGGTGCGCCGGGCGGTGTGCTGGGCGGTGTGCCGGGTGGGGGCGGCGCTGACGGCGACGGCGGCGAGGCCGGTGCGATCGGCTCGGTCGGTGAACTGGCCGCGGTCGGCGCGGTGGGGGCGCCGGCCGAGGGGGAGGGCGCCGAGGAGCTGGTGTTCCAGGTCGGGTCGACCCGGGGGTTCAGCGCCTTCGTCGGGTTCAGTCCGCGGGCCCAGGTCGGGCTGGCGGTGCTGGCCGGAGCATGGACGGGAGTGCGGGTCCTGCGCGGCCGGGGCATCGTCCAGGGCGCCTACGAGACCCTGCGCACCCTGGCCGCCCAGCGCGGCACGGCGATCGGTACGGTGGCCGGTACCGCAGCGGTGGAGGGGTGAGCCCCGTACGACGTGACGACGTGATGCCGTGACGGCGTGATGCTGTGACGACGTGACGGCGGGGCCCCGGGTGGTGGTCACGCACCGCCCGGGGCCCCGCTCCGTATGGCTGCTGAAAGGCTTCTGATGCCTCGATCAGCCGTTGTTGCCGTTGCCGTCGCCGTGCGGCGGCAGCTGGGCCTGGATCTGGCTCATCACCGTGCTGTCGGCGAGGGTGGTGGTGTCACCGACCTCGCGGCCCTCGGCGATGTCGCGCAGCAGACGGCGCATGATCTTGCCGGAACGGGTCTTCGGCAGCTCGCCGACGACCTTGATCTGCTTCGGCTTGGCGATCGGGCCGAGCGTGCGGCCGACGTGGGCGCGCAGCTCCTCGACCAGCTCGGGGGTCTCGGTGACGCCGCCGCGCAGGATCACGAACGCGACGATGGCCTGGCCGGTGGTCGGGTCGGCGGCGCCCACCACGGCGGACTCCGCCACGGTCGGGTGGCCGACCAGGGCCGACTCGACCTCGGTGGTGGAGATGTTGTGGCCCGAGACGAGCATGACGTCGTCGACCCGGCCGAGCAGCCAGATGTCGCCGTCCTCGTCCTTCTTGGCGCCGTCACCGGCGAAGTAGCGGCCCTCGAAGCGCGACCAGTAGGTGTCGATGTAGCGCTGGTCGTCGCCCCAGATGGTGCGGAGCATGGACGGCCACGGCTCGGTGAGCACCAGGTAGCCGCCGGAGCCGTTCGGGACCTCCCGGGCCTCATCGTCCACCACGGTGGCCGCGATGCCCGGCAGGGCGCGCTGGGCCGAGCCCGGCTTGGTCTCGGTGACGCCCGGCAGCGGGCTGATCATCATGGCGCCGGTCTCGGTCTGCCACCAGGTGTCGACGATGGGGGCCTTGCCGCCGCCGATGTGCTCGCGGTACCAGACCCACGCCTCGGGGTTGATCGGCTCGCCGACGCTGCCCAGCACCCGCAGCGAGGACAGGTCGAACTTCGCGGGGATGTCGTCGCCCCACTTCATGAACGTGCGGATCGCGGTCGGCGCGGTGTAGAGGATCGTCACGCCGTACTTCTGGACGATCTCCCAGAACCGGCCCTGGTGCGGGGTGTCCGGGGTGCCCTCGTAGATGACCTGGGTGGCGCCGTTGGAGAGCGGGCCGTAGACGATGTACGAGTGGCCGGTGACCCAGCCGATGTCGGCGGTGCACCAGTAGACGTCGGTCTCCGGCTTGAGGTCGAAGACCGCGTGGTGGGTGTAGCTGGCCTGGGTGAGGTAGCCGCCCGAGGTGTGCAGGATGCCCTTGGGCTTACCGGTGGTGCCCGACGTGTAGAGGATGAACAGCGGGTGCTCGGCCTCGTGCGCCTCGGGGGCGTGCTCGGTGGACTGACGCGCCGTGATCTCGTGCCACCAGACGTCGCGGCCCTCGGTCCAGGCGATCTCCTGCTCGGTGCGGCGGATCACCAGGACGTGCTCGACGCCGTCGACCTTGGTGAGTGCCTCGTCGATGGCCGGCTTGAGCGCGGAGGGCTTGCCGCGGCGGTAGCCGCCGTCGGCGGTGATGACGAGCTTGGCCTGGGCGTCCTGGATGCGGGAGGCGACGGCGTCGGCGGAGAAGCCGCCGAAGACCACCGAGTGGGTGGCGCCGATCCGGGCGCAGGCGAGCATCGCGACGACCGCCTCGGCGATCATCGGGAGGTACACGGCGACCCGGTCGCCCTTGCGGACGCCGAGCTCCAGCAGCGCGTTGGCGGCCTGCGAGACCTCGTCCTTGAGCTGCGCGTAGGTGATCGAGCGGCTGTCGCCGGGCTCGCCCTCGAAGTGGATGGCGACCCGGTCGCCGAGGCCGTTCTCGACGTGGCGGTCGACGCAGTTGTAGGCCACGTTGAGCTTGCCGTCGGCGAACCACTTGGCGAAGGGCGGGTTGGACCAGTCGAGCGTCTCGGTCGGCTCGACGGCCCAGCTCAGGCGGCGGGCCTGCTCGGCCCAGAAGCCCAGACGGTCCTCGGAGGCCTGGGCGTACGCGGCCGCGGTGACGTTGGCCGCTGCGGCGAGCTCTGCCGGCGGGGCGAAACGCCGCTCCTCCTTGAGCAGGTTGGCCAGGCTCTCGTTGCTCAACGCGCACTCCTCATCGAGTCATGATCTGGGGCGATCCCGTGCGTGGGGATTGTCCCGTGTGTCCCAGCGCACAGCTCACCAGGCGAACGGGCCAGTTGACAAGAGGCTCCTTGCAATTGGTGTAGACCTTTGACCGATCGTCGAACGGTCGATCGCCGAATCCGCCGTACGGTGGGCCGATCCTGGTACGACGATCGCACGACTGTGGCGCCGGTCACGACGGTGATCATGATGCCGGTCATGACGGTGGTGACGGTCATGGTGGTGGTCTCGGCGACGAACCCGACTCGATGTCGGCTCGACCGCAGCCCGATCACGGCTCGACCGCAGCTCGACCGCAGCACGACCGCAGCGCACGAGTACGGCACGACCGCCGCGCGGCCCGCCACCCGGAGGCGGCAGGCCGTACGGCGGTCGGAGGGCCCGTGTCCCGGCCCGCCCGGCGGAGACACGGACCCGGCTCTCAGGCGGCCAGCTGGGGCCCCTCCTCGCTGCCGGCGGCCGGAATCCGGGCGTCGTTCCTCACCCGTTCGGCCGAATCGCCCTCCGGCCGGGCCTCGACCGGGCTGAACGTCCCGGCGGCGCGGTCCAGGACGTAGGCCTGGGCGGTGGCGAAGTCGAAGTACATTCCGACCAGGCGCAGGGTGCCCTCCTCGACCCGGCGCTCCACCGCGGGGTTCGCCATCAGCTGGTCCAACTGCTGCACCACGTTGGTGATGCAGAGCTGCTCCGCGAGGTCCACCACCGGCCGGTCGGCGAACTCGGCCGGGGCCCGTCGGAGCCGGTCCAGTGAGCCGCGGCCGTTGCGCAGCCAGCGGGTCAGCGGGGTGGGCGACCCGGGGCGCTCGTGCACGCCGTCCAGCAGGGCCTTCATCGCGCCGCAGCCGGAGTGGCCGCAGATCGTGATCGAGCGCACGTCCAGCGCCTCGACCGCGTACTGCACCGCGGCGGCCACCGAGTCGTCGGCCGCACCGGGCTCGAACGGGGCCGGCACCAGGTTGCCGACGTTCCGGACGGTGAAGAGGTCGCCCGGCCCGCTGTTGGTGATCATGCTGGTCACCATCCGGGAGTCCGCACAGGTCAGGAAGAGCTGGGACGGCGTCTGCCCCTCCCGGGCCAGCCGGGCGAGTTCGGGCCTGACCAGCGGGGCGGTGTGCTGCTGGAACACCCGGACGCCGTCCAGCAGCCGGCCGTGCGGGTCCTCCTGCTGCTCGATGCAGTGGTGGCCGCCCCAGGGCGTCCAGGCCCGGCAGCGGTGCGGGCCCGGTGAACTGCCCGCGCGGACGGTGCCGTCGGGGTCGAGCACCTCGTCGTCCTGGCGCCGCGTCACCAGCGAGACCTGACCGCCCGCGGCCTGGTGCCCCGTCCGCCAGTCGTGCAGCGTCTCGTAGGCGGCGTGGTCCAGGAAGGAACCGTCGTGCACCACGGTGACCTCGGCGCCCGTGGGGATCCCGGCCAGCGCCCGGCTCAGCCGGGGGACGGCGGTGAAGGTGAGCGGGCCGTGGGTCTGGACGGTGACCGAGCTGTCGGGGCCGGTCGCGACGTCCACGTGGGCCCGGGTGAGCCGGTAGAGCGCGAGCAGCACGGCGGTGGCCGCGCCGAGGCCGACGCCCCACAGCACGCCGAAGGCCACCACGGCGAGCAGGGTGGTCAGGTAGACCGGGAACTCGCGGTGCCGGTGCACGTTGCGGATGTGCGCGAAGCTCACCATCTGCAGCCCGACCACCAGCACCAGTGCGGCCAGTGCGGCCAGCGGGATCCGGCGCAGCCCACCGGTCAGCGCCAGGGCGGCGGTGAGCACCCAGACCCCGTGCATGACCGAGGCCCACCGGCTCTGCCCGCCGGCCCGGACGTTGGCCGTGCTGCGGACGGCGCCGCCGGCGATCGGCAGTCCGCCGACCAGCCCGCTGACCAGGTTGGCGAGGCCCTGCCCGCGCAGCTCGCGGTCGAGGTCGCCGGTGCGCTGGGACATCCGGTCCACCGCCACGGCGGACAGCAGCGATTCCACGCTCGCGACGGCGGTGACGGTGAGGACGGCGGCGAGCACCCCGGCGAGCGAACCGTGCGGCAGCGCGGGCACGAGTGAGTGCGGCTGCCAGGCGGGCAGTTCGATGTGGGCGAGCTGCAGGTCCAGGGCGAGGGCGAGCGCGGTGGCGACGGCCACGGCGGCCAGCGGGCCGGGCACCTTGGTGAGGCGGGCACCGAACTCGCCCGCGCGGCCCGGGAGTCGGCCGAGCCTGGGCCAGCCCAGCAGCACGGCCACGGTCACCGAGCCGACCAGCAGGGCGGGTGGGTGCGGACCGGCCAACTGCCCCGGCATCGCCAGCAGGTTGGCGATCGCCGAGCTCTGCGGGGAGCCGCCGAGGACGACGTGCAGCTGGGCGATGGCGATGGTCAGCCCGACCCCGGCCAGCATGCCGTGCACGATCGCGGGCGAGACGGCGAGCGCCGTCCGGGCCACCCGGCGTGCACCGAGCAGGAGTTGGAGCAGTCCGGCGGCGAGGGTGATGGCGCAGGTGGCCCGCCAGCCGTACTGGGCGATCAGCCCGGCGGTGATCACGGTCAGCGCGGCTGAGGGGCCGCTGACCATGAGCGGGGTGCCACCGAACAGCCCGACCACGATGCCGCCCACGGCCGCTGCTGCCAGCCCGGCGGTGAGCGGGGCGCCGGTGGCGAGCGCGATGCCGAGGGAGAACGGCACGGCGATCAGGAAGACCACCACGGAGGCGGAGAGGTCCTGGGCCCACCGGGCCCGGGAGCCGGGGCCGGGTGGCGCGTGGTCGGTGGTGTCGGAGGCGATGGGTGCGCTGGAGATGTCGAGGGTCATGGTCTTCCCGTCTGTCCGGGGGAACGAACGCAGTCAGGTCCGGTGGTGAGTCCGGGGTGGGGCTCCGGGGCGGATCGGCTGTCGTGGGTCGCGACGGTGTGGCGGGATGGCGTGGGCGCGGCGGGGAATGCGGGTGTCACCGGCCGGCGTCGACCATCTGGGCCCGCCAGGGGCCAGGGCGAGGAGCGGGATGTCTCGCCGAGGGCCGTCGGAACGGGCCATCAAGACTCGGTAAACCGAGGGTAATGAAAGCTTTGCACAGCGTTGTTCTCGGAGGGAAGCGGAAAATCGCCGGTTCACCCCATTGGGTGGTGTTCGAACGGACGGGAATCTGCTGGTGGGAGGCTCGGGCCGGCCCCTGGGCGCTCCCTGGGCGCTCCCTGGGCGCTCCCTGGGCGACCCTGGGACGTCGGCCGGGGGTGGGGCCGGGGGTGGGGCCGGAACGGCGAACGGGCCGCGGCGTCCCCCGGGGTGAGGGGGAGGCCGCGGCCCGTCCGGTCGGTGGCGGTGCCGTGCTCGGGACCGCGCGGTGATGTCAGACGGGGGCTCCGGCCGGGAGTCCGCTCGGGCGGCCGCTCGGGATTCCGCCGAGGACGAAGTCCTCGTCCACCTGGGTCGCCAGGTCGATGCCGACCTTGGCGTTGGCCCAACTCTCCGCGTTGCGCCGGTGGAAGAGCACCGCCTGCGCGGTGTAGCGGTGCTCGTCGCGCAGCCCGTACGCCGCTTCGGCCTCGACCCGCAGCTGCTCCAGCACGGCCCGGTTGGCCGGCTCCAGCGACCTCAAGGGCGGCTCGGCGCCCTGCTCCAGTCGGCGTACCCAGTCCGACTGCCCGAAGGTGGTGAGCAGGTCGTCGCCGACCTCGCGGCGCAGGAACGCCAGGTCGTCCGGGCCCTGCACCTTGTTGCCGATCACCCGCAGCTGCACGCCGAAGTCTCGGGCGTAGTCCTTGTACTGCCGGTAGACCGAGACGCCCTTGCGGGTCGGTTCGGCGACCAGGAAGGTGAGGTCGAAGCGGGTGAACAGCCCGGAGGCGAAGGAGTCCGAGCCGGCCGTCATGTCGGTGACCAGGTACTCGTCCGGGCCGTCCAGCAGGTGGTTGAGCAGCAGTTCCACCGTGCCGACCTTGGAGTGGTAGCAGGCCACCCCGAGGTCCTCCTCGGTGAACGCGCCGGTCGCCAGTAGCCGGACCGAGCCCTCG
This sequence comes from Kitasatospora sp. NPDC059827, assembly GCF_042731675.1. Classification (NCBI taxonomy): domain Bacteria; kingdom Bacillati; phylum Actinomycetota; class Actinomycetes; order Kitasatosporales; family Streptomycetaceae; genus Kitasatospora; species Kitasatospora sp. NPDC059827. The sequence continues at coordinate 46,441 of NZ_JBHWIV010000018.1, forward strand.
TCCAGCGCGATCGGGCGGGCGCAGGCGGCGTAGACCGGGTTCTCCTCGACGATCCGCAGCAGGCGCGAACCGTGCCCGGGCGGCGTGGTTTTGATCATCTCGTCGGCCGAACGGATCAGCGGGTTGCTGCCCCGCAGGTACTCCTTGATCTCCGGCAGGTGCGCGCCGAGCGAGGGCAGGCCGGCCGCATGAGCGTCCGTCAGGCCGAGTGCGGGGCCGAGGTGCTGGTTGATGTCGGCGTCGACGGCGATCACCGGTCGGCCGATGGCGGCCAGGTGGCGGATGAACAGTGCGGACAGCGTGGTCTTCCCGCTGCCGCCCTTGCCGACGAAGGCGATCTTCATCTGGGGCTCCGGCTCTCGCTCTGGGCCCTGGGGGCGGGCCGCGTGCTCAGGGGCGCGCAGGTGGCGGCGCCCCCTAACTGGAAATCGTTATCGTCTCCGATAGTGGCCATGCTAGCCGGGGTTTGGGGTCCGCCGGGGGAGGGAAGTGAGGATTGCCTCTAACGGGTGATGCGGGGTTGCTGTTCCGGGAGGGGCCGCCCGTTCATTACTCTCGGGTAGGTGAGCACTGGAACAGATCCCCTCGCCCCGTTGGCCCAGCTCCCCGGGGTGCCCGACGCCGTGGCCGAGGTGCGCAAGGCCGTCGACCGGCTCTACGGCCACCGGGTGATGCGCCGCCGCGCGACCGAGGTCACCTCCGAGTCCGCGCTGCGCGGCGCCCGCGCGTCGGCGGCCGTGGCCGGGGCCGACTGGCCCCTGGAGGAGGTCCGGCGGCGGACCGATTTCAGCGCGGACGCCGAGGCCCGTACGGTCGGCGCGGCCCTGCGGATCACGGCCGAGGCGGGCCAGCTGCTCAGCGTCTGGCGGCACTCGCCGCTCCAGGTGCTGGCCCGGCTGCACCTGCTCGCGGTCGGCGACACCGACCCGGCCGCCGGCCGGCCGCGCCGGACGGGGGAGGGGGCCGAGGAGCTCTTCCCGCTGGAGCTCGAACCGGTGGAGAGCGTCGAGGTCGAGGCCGCGGTCGGGCCGACGCCCGTGCTGCCGCCCGCGCCGGGCACGGAGGAGGTCGCGGCCCGGCTGGACCAGCTCTCCCGGCTGCTGGTGGCCCGCGCGGAGGGGCAGGGCGTGGGTACGCCGGCCCTGGTGGTCGCGTCGGTGGTGCACGGCGAACTGCTCGCCCTGCGGCCGTTCGGCAGCCACAACGGGATGATCGCGCGGGCCGCCCAGCGGATCGTGCTGATCGCCGAGGGCCTCGACCCGAAGTCGATCTGCCCCACCGAGGTCGGCCTGGCCGAGCTGGGCACCGACACCTACCGGCGCGCCCTCGCGGGCTACCTGGCGGGCACGTCCGAGGGCATGGCGGCCTGGATCGCCCACTGCGGGCGGGCGCTGCGACTGGGGGTGCGGGAGAGCACGGCGGTCTGCGAGGCGATGCAGCGCGGCATGGCCTGAGCCCGGGCGGAGAGTTCGCGCGACGCGAACCCCGCGGGCACGAAGATGCGGCGGCACCTGATCCTGCTGGGTGCCGCCGCTGGTGCAGACAGCCGGGTGACCAAGCATGCACCGGAAGTGCCGATCAGACGGGGATCCTGCCCGTTCGTCTGGTCCGGCGGCCCGACAGCGGGTCGGCTGCATGTGGGTGCTCGGATGTCTGTACGTGCGGTCCGTGGGGCCTGAACTGCGTTGTCGGTTTGACCTCTTCGGTCCTGACCGGGTCTCGCGGGCCGTGCTTCCTTTGTATCGCGTTTCGGTCGAAAGGGGAACCCGAAACGGGAAGTCTGTGCCGATCTGCCCGTTTCGGGGCTTTCTGCTGGATTGCACCGGATTGCGGTGGATCAAGGTCTCCCGGTGGGCGCCTCAGGCGGCCGGGCGGCGCCGGCGGGCCAGGTACCAGATGACCCCGGCGGTCACCGCGGCCGTCCCGACCGCCACGGCGGTCAGCACCGAACCGCTCGGCGCGGAGAACTCCGGCACCCGCCGTCGCAGTTGCACCGGCCGGTCGAAGACCAGCACCGGCCACTCCCGGGCCTGCGCCTCCTTGCGCAGCGCGCGGTCGGGGTTGACGGCGGAGGGGTGGCCGACCGCCTCCAGCAACGGCAGGTCGGTCGAGGAGTCGCTGTAGGCGTACGACGCGGCCAGGTCGTAGCCCTCCGTCCCGGCCAACTCCCGGATCGCCGCGGCCTTGTTCTCCGCGTAGGCGTAGTACTCGATCTCGCCGGTGTAGCAGCCGTCCTCGACCTTCAACCGGGTCGCGATCACGTGGTCCGCGCCCAGCAGTTCGCCGATCGGCTCGACCACCTCGGAGCCGGAGCTGCTGACGATCACCACGTCCCGGCCGGCCGCGTGATGCTGTTCGATCAGTGAGGCGGCCTCGTCGTAGATGATCGGGTCGATCAGGGTGTGCAGGGTCTCGGCGACGATCTCGCGGACCTGCTGGACGTTCCAGCCCCGGGTGAGCGCGGAGAGGTACTCGCGCATCTTCTCCATCTGGTCGTGGTCCGCGCCGCCCGCCAGGAAGACGAACTGGGCGTACGCGCTGCGCAGTACGGCCCGACGGTTGATCAGGCCGCCCTGGTAGAAAGGCCGGCTGAACGCCAGCGCGCTCGACTTGGCGATGATGGTCTTGTCGAGGTCGAAGAAGGCGGCGGTCCGCAGGCCGGTCGGCCGGGGGCGGGCGGGTGCGCTCGGCTCCTCGGGCCCGGTGGGGTCGCCCTGGGACTCGTCGGCGTGGTCGTCGGCGTTCTCGGTGGTGTCCACGGGAACCGAGGATAGAGGGAGCCACAAAACACCCCGCCATTCGGTGTACTCGTGGGCGTGCGGGTTTGTGTTTCTGGCCGCTCGGGTACACCATGGAAGTCACGGATCGTTCGCGACCGTGCTAACCCGGTCCGGCTCCTCCCCCCCGAGTCGGGCTGTGGATAGACGACCCCCGCTCTCCCCCCCGGCGGGGGTCGTCGCACGTCCGGGGCCATTTTCAGGGCTTGAAGGCCCTTCGCGCAGGCTTCCGCGCGGTCCTTCCCGAGGTGTACAGGTGGTGTCGACGGCTCGATCCGTCCACCACCTTTCGTCACTCTGCGTTGCCGTTTGCTCATGACGCGCAGGATGCCCACGGCTGGTTCCGATCGGCTCCCCGGGGTCGTTCCGGCGGGGTGCGCGGGGCGGTCCTGGCGAGGTGAGCGGGGCCGTTCTGATGGCGCGCGCGGGGCCGGTGGGGCGGGGGCCGGGAGGACGGTCGGCCGGGGGGCGATGGACGGCCGGTCCGTCCCCGCGACCCCCTTTCGTCAATTCTTCGACGAATAGCCCCCCGTCCGGGTGAACGTTTTCATCCACAACCCCCGAGTTATCCACAGGCAATCGGAACGTGGATGACGGAATCCGGATCTCCCCCCACCGTGATGGTCGGCGGCGGTCGCCGGGCAGGGCCTCACCCCTTCCTCTCCCAGAGGTCTGCCTGGCGGCCGTCCGTCGGAACCGTCCGACGCGTGCCGCGGCCGCCCCTGGTGGCCGCGGCACAGAGGGGAGAACACCATGTCGACGCCGATCACCTCCCACGTCACCGCCGAGGGCCCCGCGGCCACCGGGCCGCTCGTCGTCACCGGGGACGAGGACCTGGCCGAGCACCTGCTGCGGGTCTGCGCGGCAGCGGGCACCGAGCCCCGGCTGATCAGGGGCGCGCCGCCGCCGCGCGAGTTGTGGGAGGCCGCCCCGCTGGTCCTGGTCGGGGACGACCGGGCGGAGCACTGCGCCGGGCTGGGCCGGCGCAGCGGGGTCCTGCTGCTCGGGCTGGACCTCGACGACCCCGGCGTGTGGGTCAGAGCCGTCCAACTCGGCGCCGAGCACGTGCTGTTCCTGCCCGACGCCGAGGCCTGGCTGCTGGACCGGATCGCGGACGCGGCCGAGGGCGTCGGCTCCCCGGCCGTCACCGTCGCGGTGCTCGGCGGCCGGGGCGGGGCCGGGGCCTCGACCCTGGCCTGCGCCCTCGCGGTCACGGCCGCGCGGACCGGGCGGCGGACCATGCTCCTCGACGGCGATCCACTGGGCGGGGGCCTGGACATCCTGCTCGGCGGCGAGACGGCCCGCGGGCTGCGCTGGCCCGACCTGGCCGGTTCGCGCGGGCGGGTCAGCGGGGCCGAACTCGCCAGGGCGCTGCCGGCCCTCAAACGGCTCTCCGGGCTGTCCTGCCTGTCCTGGGACCGCGGCGACACCCTGACGGTGCCGCCGGCCGCCATGCGCAGCGTGCTGGCCGCCTCCCGACGGCGCGGCGGGCTGGTGGTGGTCGACGTGCCGCGCCACCTGGACGCGGCCGCCGGGCAGGCGCTGGAGCAGTCCGACCTGGCGCTGCTGGTCGTCCCGGCCGAACTGCGTGCGGTGGCGGCCGCCGACCGGGTCGCGGCGGCGGCCCGGATGCGGCTCGGGGACGTCCGGGCCGTGGTGCGGCCGGTGCGGGCCGGCGGGCTCCCGGCCCACCGGATCGCCCGCGGGCTGCGGCTGGAGCTGGCGGGGGAGCTGGAACCGGAGCCGGGGCTGACCGAGGACGTCGAGAAGGGCGTCCCGCCCGGCACGCGGGAGGGCGGTCCGCTCGCGCGCTTCTGCGCGAGCTTCCTGAACGAGGTGCTGCCGCCGGTGTCGGCGGTCGGAGGAGGTGCGTACTGATGGTCCGTCTGCGCAGGACAGGAACGCGGGGCGGTGCCCCGGCCCCGGGCGACGGTGCGCGGGAGCACCGGCCGCTCCGGAGCGTGCCGCCGCCCGGCGGGCCGGGCCCGGCCGGACACGGGCCCTGCCCGTACGGTCGGACGGCCAGCGAGGAGCGGTCGGCCGAGCTGGTGGACGCGGTCCGGCTGCGGCTGGCCGAGTCCGGGGCCGCCCCGACGGCGGGCTCGGTCGCGGCCGTACTGCGGGCCACCCGGCCACCGCTCGGCGGGGACGAAGTGCTGGACACCGTGCGCTCGCTGCGCGCCGAACTGGTGGGTGCGGGCCCGCTGGAGCGGCTGCTGGCGGCGCCCGACGTCACGGACGTGCTGGTGAACGGTCCGGACGAGGTGTGGGTCGACCGTGGCGGCGGTCTGCACCGGGCCACCGGGGTCCGGTTCGCCGACGCCGAGGCGGTGCGGCGGTTGGCCCACCGGCTGGCCACCGCGGCCGGGCGGCGCCTGGACGACGCCCGGCCCTGGGTGGACGCCCGACTGCCGGACGGCACCAGGCTGCACGCGGTGCTGCCGCCGATCGCGGCCGGCTGCACGCACATCTCGCTACGGGTGTGGCGGCCCCGGCCGTTCACGCTGGACGAGTTGGTGGCGGGCGGCGCGCTGCCACCGGAGGGTGCGGAGCTGTTGGCCGGCATCGTGCGGGCGCGGCTGTCGCTCCTGGTCTCGGGCGGGACGGGATCGGGCAAGACGACCCTGCTCGCGGCCCTGCTCGGCCTGGTCGGTCCGGACGAACGGATCGTGGTCGCCGAGGACTCCGCCGAACTGCGGCCGGCCCACCCGCACGTGGTCCGACTGCAGAGCCGACCGCCGAACCAGGAGGGGCTGGGCGAGTTCACCCTGCGGGACCTCGTCCGGCAGGCACTGCGGATGCGGCCGGACCGGCTGGTGATCGGCGAGGTGCGCGGGGCCGAGGTGTCGGACCTGCTGGCCGCGCTCAACACCGGCCACGAGGGCGGTTCCGGGACCGTCCACGCCAACACGGCGGCGGACGTGCCGGTCCGGCTGGAGGCGCTCGGTTCGCTCGCCGGGCTCGACCGCCCGGCCCTGCACAGCCAACTGCGGGCCGCGCTGGACGTGGTGGTGCACCTGGTCCGGGACTCGGACTCGGGGCGGCGCCGGGTGGCGGAGATCCACACGCTGGCCGGGGACGGCAACGGGCTGGCGGTGACCACCCCGGCGGTGCGGTTCCCGGCCACGGGCGGCCTGGTGCCCGGGGCGGGCTGGGAACGGCTGGCCGGGCTGCTGGCCGCACGCGGGGTGGCGATCGGGGCGGTGACGCCATGAGGGCCGTGGCGGCGGCGGTCTCGACCGCGGTGCCGGTGTGGGTGCCGGCCCCGGTGTCGGTGGCGGCGGCGGTGGCGCTGACGGGGGCGGGCCGGGCCGAGCGGGAGCTGCGGCTGGTGGAGATCGGGTTCGTGCTGTTCCTGGTCGCGTGTGCGACGGGCGCCTTGGTGCTGCTCGGGGCTGCGGGCCGGAAGGGACGAGGGCAGGGAGGTGGGTGACATGACGCAGGTCCAACCGGCGCTCTGCTGGGTGACGTTGCTGTGCCTGCTGGCCGCCGTCGGATGGCGGGCGGTCCAGGAGCAGCTACCCGGTGGGCGGCGCTCCAGGCTGGTGCTGGCGGGCAGCGGGCCCCCGGTGTACGGGCCCCCGGTCCACGGGCCGCAGCCGGAGGAGGTGGGCCGGGTGCGGGGTCGGCCGCCTGGGCTGCTGGCGCCCGAACTGCTGGCGCTGCCGGTGGGCTTGGTCGTCGGCCAGGCGACCGCCTCGCCCGTGCCGGTGCTCGCGGGAGTGCTGGCCGTCCTCCCCCTGAGGAGGTGGCGGCTGCGGCGGCGACGGGAGGCCGAGGCCGGGCGGCGGGCCGCCGCGGTGGTGGAGCTGTGTGCCGCACTGGCCGGGGAGTTGCGCAGTGGTGCGACCCCGGAGCAGGCGCTGCACCTGGTCACGGCTCGGCTGGCCGCGGACCCGGACGGGCTGCGCCGGCTCGGCGCGGAGCCGGTGGCCCGGTTGGCGGCGGGGCGCTACGGCGGGGACGTCCCCGCTGCGCTCCAGCTGCTCGCCGAACTGCCCGGCGGCAGCGGGGCGGCAGCGATCGCGGCCTGCTGGCGGGTGGCCTCCGACGGCGGGTCGGGGCTGGCCGCCGCGCTGGACCGGGTCGCGGAGGCGCTGCGCGGTGAGCGGGCCTTGACCGAGGAGATCGCGGGGGAGCTGGCCGGACCGCGCGCGACGATCGCGGTCCTGGCCGCCCTGCCGGGCGCGGGGCTGCTCCTGGGCGGAGCGCTCGGGGCCCGTCCGGTGGAGGTCCTGCTGCACACCCCGGCCGGACTCGGCTGTCTGGGGGCGGGGGCGGTGCTGGAGGGCCTGGGGGTGCTCTGGACGGCCCGGATCGTCCGGTCGGCGGCCCAGGGCGCGTTGGAGGCTCCCTGGGGCGTGGGGAGCCGTCCTGGGGTGACGGGCCTGCCTCAGCGCGGCGGTGGGCGGCGAGGGGGCTCGTGGGCGCTCGATGTCGGAGCGGGGGCGGGGTGATGCGACTGGGCGGGTGGGTTGCGGCCGGGTGGGTGCCGGCTGGGCTCTCGGTGACGGCCGGGCTTTCGGTGACGGCCGTGGCGGTATCGGCGGCTGCGGCCGGGGTGGCCCGGCACGGGGCGGGGCGCAGCGCCGGACGGAGGGCGTTCGCCTGGCAGCGGGAACGGGAGGAGGTGCGGAGTCGAACCAGGCCCGGGTGCACCGGTGTTGGGCGCACTGATCTCGGGCGCACCGATGTTGGGCACAGCGGTGTTGGACCCCGGCGGCGACTGGCGACGGCGGTCGTCGCGGGGCTGGCGGTGGCGGCGCTGATCGGTGGTGGCCCCGGTGCGGTGGCCGGGGTGCTGGCAGCGGTGGGCGTGCACTGGTGGTCGGCCCGGGCCAGGTCGCCGACGGATCGCCGGGCGATGCTGGAGGAGCAGTTGCTGCTCAGGCAACTTCCCCTGGGCGCCGAGCTGTTGGCGGCCTGCCTCGGAGCGGCGGCGCTGCCCTCGGCGGCGGTGGCGGCGGTGGGGCGGAGCGTGGGCGCACCGCTGGGGCCGAGGCTGGTCGTGATCGGGGCCGAGCTGGTCCTGGGCGCACCGCCGGAGCTCTGCTGGACCAGGTTGGGCGCACAGCACCCGGCGCTGGCGCCGCTGGCGCGGTGCCTGGTCCGGACGAGCCTCGGTGGAGCTCCCGCGACCGGTCCGTTGGTCGAACTGGCCCGGGAGCAGCGGACCGCCGCCGCCCGGGCGGCCCACATCAGGGTCCGCCGGGCCGCGGTGCTCGCCACCGCGCCGCTCGGGCTCTGCTTCCTGCCGGCCTTCGTCCTGATCGGAGTGGTGCCGGTGGTGATCGGCCTGACCAGCCGTTTCGGGTGGGCGATGTGAGTGGGTGTCGGGTCCGGGCCCTTCGGGCCGGGACCCGCGAGAGGGACCGGTAAGTATCCAGAACAGGAGAGATCGATGACTGCAGTTTTCGCGACCAGGCCCAGCATCGGGCGTCCGTTCCAGCACCTGCCGGGAGCGTGGCGGCGGAAGAGCCGCGGGGTCGCCGGCCGGGTGCGCAGGGTGGCGCGGTACCGGGGGCGTTCGGACGCCGGGATGACCACGGCTGAGTACGCCGTCGGCACGCTGGGTGCGTGCGCCCTCGCGGCCGGGCTGTACAAGGTGGTCACCAGCGCGGCCATCACCGGTGCGCTGACCGAGACGCTGGAACGGGCGCTCCGTGCGACGTAGCGCCCGACCGCGACCCGGCCGGTCGAACCGGGCCGTACGGGCCGTACGGGCCGTACGGAGGCCGTGGCAGGGGTCCTGGCGGGGGCGGCGCGGGGACGCCGGCTTCGTCACGGCGGAGACGGCGGTGCTGCTGCCCGCGCTCGTCCTGCTCGCGGCGATGCTGATCTGGGGCGTGCTCGCGGCCGCGGCGCAGATCACCTGCGTGGACGCGGCCCGGATCGGCGCCAGGGCGGCCGCCCGGGGCGAGGCGGACGCCGCCGGACTCGCCCGTGCGGCGGCTCCGCCGGGAGCGCGGGTCCGGGTGGCGGTCGCGGCGGACACGGTACGAGTCGACGTGGACGCCCCGTGCGCGGCGCCGGGGAGGCTGGCTGGGCTGCTCGCCGTCCGGGTCGGTGCGATGGCGGTGGCCGCCCGGGAGGACGTGCTGGGCAGCACTGCGGAAGGAACGGAAGGAGCGGAAGGGACCGTGGGAGGAGGAGGTGGAGGTGGATGGCCCGCCTGACGGCTCGACAGGTGACCCGGAGGGCTGCCAGGTCGGCCGACTGCCGTGCGGTTGGCCGTCGGTGGGCGGTGGAGTGGCTGGAGCGGTTGGCGCGGGTCCGTAGCGCTCGGGCGGCGGTACCGGGCAGGTGCGGGTACGGGGCGGACACGGGCTCGGCGACGGTCTGGCTGCTCGCCCTGGCGATGCTGGGGACGGCGGTCTTCGCGGCGACGGTCGCGGTCGGCACGGTGGTGGCCGCCCGGCACCGGGCCGAGTCGGCAGCCGACCTGGCGGCCCTCGCGGCCGCGGACCTGCTGCTGCTGGACCCGGACGGCGGCTGCGCCCGGGCCGTCGGGATCGCGGCGGCGCAGGGTGCCGCGGTGGTGTCCTGCGCGGTGGACCGCTCCGCGGACGCCGTCGAGGTGGTGGCCGAGGTGCCGGTCGGTGGGCTTCCGCGGCGGCTGCCGGTCGGTCCGGCGCGGGCGAGGTCGCGGGCCGGACCGGTGCGGGCCCCGGCCACCGCGGCCGAGGACGGCCTCGGTGCGGCGCTGGGCGGCCCTGGCGGTCCTGGCGGTCCCGGGACCTCGGGCGGGACCCCGAGCGCCGCGCCCACGGCCCCGGGCCCGTTGCCGACCCCCGGCGCGCCCACGGCCCCGGGTGGGGCGGTGGCCTCATGAAGCGGCCGGTGCTCCGCCGTCCGGGTCCGCTGCGGGCCCTACCGCCGGGCCTGCCGCGGGGGCCGCCGCTGCGGCCGCCCCGGGCGCTCCGGCCAGCAGGACGTCCAGCAGCCGGACGGCGGCCGTCTTGTCCAGCGGGTCGTTCCCGTTGCCGCACTTGGGTGACTGGACGCAGGACGGGCAGCCGCGCTCGCACTCGCAGGAGGCGATCGCCGCGCGGGTGGCGGTGAGCCACTCGACGGCGCGCTGGAAGCCGCGTTCGGCGAAGCCGGCCCCGCCCGGGTGGCCGTCGTAGACGAACACCGTGGGCAGCCCGGTGTCGGGGTGCAGCGGGACGGAGACGCCGCCGATGTCCCACCGGTCGCAGGTGGCGAACAGCGGCAGCAGCCCGATCGAGGCGTGCTCGGCGGCGTGGGCGGCGCCGGGCAACCGGTCGAGCGGCAGGTCCGCGTCGAGCAGTTGGTCCTCGGTGACGGACCACCAGACGGCGCGGGTGCGCAGGGTGCGGGGCGGGAGGTCGAGCTTGCTCTCGCCCATGATCTCCCCGGTGGAGATCCGCTTCCGGAGGTAGCCGACCACCTGGTTGACCACCTCCACCGAGCCGAAGCTGAGCCGCCCCTCGCCCCAGTGGACAGTGGTGTCGGTGTCGAGGACGGAGATGGAGGTGATGTCACGGGCGGCCGTGGTGTACGGCGGGTCGGCCGGTTCGACCAGGGCGACCGAGTCCTCCAGGTCGAGCTCCCGGACCAGGTACGTACGGCCCTGGTGGAGGTGGACGGCCCCGGTGTGGACGGTGGTGTGGGCGGCCGCGGCGTCCACGGTGCCGAGCAGCCGGCCGGTGTCGGCCTCGACGATCTGCACCGGGCTGCCGCCGCTGCCCCGCAGGTCGACGGCGTCGGCGGCGCGCTCCCGGCGGGTCCAGTACCAGGAGCCGTCGGTGCGCCGGCGCAGCAGGCCGCGCCGTTCCAGTACCGGCAGCAGCGGTGCGGTGGAGGGCCCGAACAGCTCCAGGTCGGCGTCGGTGAGCGGGAGTTCGGCGGCGGCCGCGCACAGGTGCGGGGCGAGTACGTGCGGGTTGTCGGGGTCGAGCACGGTGGCCTCGACGGGTGTCGCGAACAGCGCCTCCGGGTGGTGCACCAGGTAGGTGTCCAGCGGGTCGTCGCGGGCGATCAGGATGGCCAGCGCGCCCTGGGCCTCCCGGCCCGCCCGGCCGGCCTGCTGCCAGAGCGAGGCCCGGGTGCCGGGGTAACCGGCCATCAGGACGGCGTCGAGGCCGGAGATGTCGACGCCGAGTTCGAGGGCGGAGGTGGAGGCGAGTCCGAGCAGTCGGCCGGAGTGGAGGTCGCGCTCCAGGGCCCGGCGTTCGTCGGCGAGGTAGCCGCCGCGGTAGGCGGCCACCCGGTCGGCGAGCGGTCGGCCGAGCTGGTCCTGGGTCTGCAGGGCGACGAGTTCGGCGGCCCGCCGGGAGCGGACGAACACGACCGTCCGGGTCTGCCGTTCGACCAGGTCGGTCAGCAGGTGCGCGGCCTCGGCGGTGGCGGTGCGGCGCACCGGGGCGCCGTGCTCCCCGACGTTCTCGGTCAGCGGCGGCTCCCAGAGGCCGAAGACCATCGGACCGCGCGGCGAGGCGTCCTCGGTGACGGCGACCGCGGGCAGACCGGTCAGTCGGTGGGCGGTGACGGCCGGGTCGGCGGTGGTGGCGGAGGCGAGCAGGAAGGTGGGTGACGAACCGTAACGGGCGCAGAGGCGGCGCAGCCGCCGCAGCACCTGGGCGACGTGCGAGCCGAACACGCCCCGGTAGCTGTGGCACTCGTCGACGACCACGTAGCGCAGCGCCTTGAGGAAGGAGGCCCAGCGGGCGTGCGCGGGGAGGATGCCCCGGTGCAGCATGTCCGGGTTGGTGAGCACGTAGGAGGCGTACTGGCGGACCCACTCGCGCTCCTCGGGGGGCGTGTCGCCGTCGTACAGGGCGGCCCGGACCCGCGGCGGGGCGAGTTCGGCGGCGCGGCGGCGCTGGTCGGCGGCGAGCGCCTTGGTCGGGGCCAGGTAGAGCGCGGTGGCGCCGCGGCCGTTGCGGGCCTCGGTGCCCTCCAGCAGGTCGCTGAGGACCGGTGCCAGGTAGCCCAGCGACTTGCCCGAGGCGGTGCCTGTGGCGATCACCACAGTCTGGCCGCTTTTGGCCAGGTTCATCGCTTCTGCCTGGTGCGCCCAGGGCTGTTGCACCCCGGCGTCCGCCGCGGCGGCGACGATCTCCGGTCGGATCGAGTCGGGCCACGGTGAATAACGCGCAGGCCGGGCGGGAAGGTGCTCCGTATGGGTGAGCCGGTCGGCCCGCCCCCGACTGGTGGACAGGGTCGTGAGCAGTGCCTCGGGCAGGCTGTGTCGGGGCGGCATGAGGACCCAGTGTGTCACCGGCGTGACGGAGAATCGTCGTAAGCCATCGTGCGGTCATGGTCGCAGGTGGTTGAATGTGGCCGTGACGGCCGTATGGCCGTGGGTCGCAGCGCTGAGGCTCGCCACGCGTTGGCTTGTTGGCTTGGCGCGCCCGGGCTCGCGACCATGCGGTGGCGGCCGTCCGGCCGAGGATCGCACATGACGTAGCAAGGCAAGGTGCTGGAGGTTCCGTGGACCTGTCCCTGTCGACCCGTGCAGTCGGCGATCGTACGGTCGTCGAGGTTGGCGGCGAGATCGATGTGTACACCGCCCCGAAGCTGCGGGAGCAGCTGGTCGAGCTCGTCAACGACGGCAAGTACCACCTCGTCGTCGACATGGAGGGCGTCGACTTCCTCGACTCGACCGGCCTCGGCGTGCTCGTGGGCGGTCTGAAGCGGGTGCGTGCCCACGAGGGCTCGCTGCGCCTGGTGTGCAACCAGGAGCGCATTCTCAAGATCTTCCGGATCACCGGTCTGACGAAGGTCTTCCCGATCCACACTTCGGTGGACGACGCGGTCGCCGCGACCGACTGACGCGTCCGGGCCGGCCCCTGTGGTCGGCCCGCCCGTTCCACGCGTTCGGGGCGCGGGGGCCTGTGCGGCCCCCGTTTCCCGGGCGTCTCAGGGCCGGTCCAGCCGGTTCGCGGGGCCGCACTGTCGGCCCCGGTCGGAGTACCCCGAGGGGGAGAGATGGCAACCGTCGAACTTCGATTCAGCGCGCTTCCCGAGCACGTGCGGACGGCCAGGCTGGTCGCCGCGGCCGTCGCCAGACGGGCCGGGGTCGACGAGTCGGTGCTCGACGAGGTACGGCTCGCGGTCGGTGAGGCGTGCTCCCGTGCGGTCGGTCTGCACCAGCGCGGTGGGATCGGTGGCACGGTGCGGGTCGCGTTGACCGACCAGGAGAAGCGTTTCCTCATCGAGGTCGAGGACGAGGCGGGCCCCGCCGCGGTCCCGTCCGCCGGTGCCGCCGAGGGCGGCGACCCGGACGAGGACACCCTGGGCCTCGCCGTGATCACCGGTCTGGTCGAGGACCTGGAGGTCACCAACGGCGCCGACGGCGGCGTGATCCGGATGAGTTGGCCGGTTTCGGTGCCCTCCGTCGCGGTCTGACGTCACCCGGGTGTGCCTGCGGGTGCCCACGCTTCGGATGCCCACGCCCCGGATACCTACGTTCCGGACGCCCACGTTCCGGACGCCCGTTGACAAGGTGCGCGGCCCGGCGGTTCGCTGCTTCCGGCACGACCGGGTCCGGTCATCGACCGGACCTCGTCGCGGAAGAGGAAGCACATGCGGATCCGCATCCTGTGGCCGGCCGGGCAGGCCACCGCCACGCTGGCGGCCACCCCCACCACCGAAGCGCTCTGGGCCGAGCTGCCGATCAGTTCCACGGCCTCCACCTGGGGCGAGGAGGTCTACTTCGGCACGCCCGTGAGCGTGCCGCGTGAGGACGGTGCCCGGCAGGTGGTCGAGCCGGGGACGGTCGCGTACTGGACCGACGGCGACAGCCTCGCGCTGCCGTACGGACCGACCCCGATCTCGCACGACGGCGAGTGCCGACTGGCCGGCCCCTGCAACGTCCTCGGCCTGCTGGACGGCGACGCCCGGGTGCTGAGCACCGTGCGGCCGGGCGATCCGATCCGGGTCGAGCGGGCCTGAGCGTCGGGGAGGGGGCGGGGGCCGGGGTTTGGGGCCGGGCGCCGTGCGTGGGGCGGGAGTTCGGGGCCGGGAGGGGCGGGAGCCGGGCAGCCGGGAACCGGACGGTCGGTGACGGCCGTGTAGGTTCGACGACCGAAGACGACCGAAACCGAAAGGCTCCTCCCGGTGAACAAGCGACTGCTGGCCGTACCCGCCCTCGGCGTGCTGCTCGCGTTCGGCGCCGTCGGCTGCGGCGGCGACGACAACAGCAAGCAGCTGGACTCCTGGGCGTCGAACGTCTGCGGCGCGGCCAAGGACCCGATCGCCCAGGCGCAGGTCGCGCTCGCCGACACCGCCCAGGTGAAGACCGGCGAGTCCCCGACCGACCTGCGGAAGCGGTTGTCGGCGGACATCGGGCGACTGGGCAAGACCAACCAGGACATCGCGGCCGCGATCGACGCGGCCGGTGCGCCCAAGGTGGACAACGGCGCCGCGCTGCAGAAGGACACCGTCGACGAGTTGAAGAAGGCGGCCGACGGCTACCTGGACGTCCAGAAGAAGCTGGACGCCCTGGCCATCGACGACCAGGCGAAGTTCGCGGACGGGCTGAACAGCGTCGGCGACCAGCTGCGCCGGCTGTCCTCGCTGTCCACCCAGGCGCAGAGCAAGCTGGGCAGCGGCGACCTCGGCAAGGCGATGGCCAAGCAGGAGGGGTGCAAGCCCTCCCAGGCCACCCCGGGCGCCGGGGCGAGCGGCAGTGCCGGTGGCTCCACGGCCACCCCCGGCGCGGGCGGCAGCCCGAGCGCCGGTGCCACCCCCTCGGCGGGTGCCCCCAGCGGCAGCCCCGCGCCGGGCGGGACGGACAGCGCGAGCCCGGCGGCCACCCCCTCGGCGGGCGCCACGACCCCGGCGGCCCCGGCTTCGTCCTCGGCCCCGGCCACGCCGGCACCCAGCGCGAGCTGAGCCGAGGCCCCGTCCGGCGTCCGGCCCGAGGCTCCGCCCGGCCTCCGGAGGCCCTGCCCGACGTCCCGGTGCGCCCGGTGGGGCGCTCCGGCCGTCGGCGGGGGCGTGGGGTCGGACCTGCGCTCCCGGTGGGGTCGGCGGGCCGGTGGGGCCGGGGCGGGGTGAGGCGGGGGACAATGGCGGGGTGATCAGTAGCCCCGTTCTCGACCCGACCCGCCTGGCCAAGCTGCGCGAGGCGCTGCTGGCCGCCTCGTTCACCGCCGATGGGTGCCTGGACCTCCTGGGGCCCACCGGCTACGCGGCGTTGGCCCGTAGTGAGGCCGTCCCGGCGCTGCGCGCGACGCGGGGCGGCAGCCCGCTGGAGACGCTGGTGCGGCTCTTCCTGCTGCAGCAGCCGGTGCCGTACCGGGCGGCCGCCGCCGCGCTGCCGGTGGAGGACTGCCTGGCGGACGGCTGGCTGCGCCCGGACGGGGACCTGGTGCGCGCCACCGTGGACGTCCGGCCGTACGCCAACGAGGTTTCCGGGATGCCCAGTTCGGACGCCTGGGTGGTGTCCGACCTGGGGTGCGCGGTCGGTGGCGCGGGCGGGATCGGCTCCGGTGAGACCGCGCACGGGGTGGCCCGCAAGGACCTGGTGCTGGGGGTCGGCGGGGCGTCCACCACGCTGGCCAACATCACCGTGCGACGCCCCGTCCGGGCGGCGCTGGACCTCGGTTCGGGCTCCGGCGTGCAGGCGCTGCACGCGGCCCGGCACGCCGGGAGCGTCACCGCCACCGACCTCAACCCGCGTGCCCTGCGGTTCACCGAACTGACCCTGGCGCTGTCCGGGTTCGACGACACCGAGGTGTTCACCGGCAGCCTCTTCGAGCCGGTCGGGGAGCGGAAGTTCGACCTGATCGTCTCCAACCCGCCGTTCGTGATCTCGCCCGGCGGCCGGTTCACCTACCGTGACGGCGGCATGGCCGGGGACGACCTCTGCCGCAGCCTGGTGCGGTCGGCCGCCGAGCACCTGGAGCCGGGCGGCTACTGCCAGTTGCTCGCCAACTGGCAGCACGTCAGGGGCGAGGACTGGCAGGAGCGGCTGGCCGGCTGGGTGGCGGGCACCGGACTGGACGCCTGGGTGGTCCAGCGCGAGGTCCAGGACGTGGCCCAGTACGCCGAGTTGTGGCTGCGCGACGGCGGTGACCACCGCGGCCCGGGCGGCGACTACCAGGCCCGGTACGGCGAGTGGCTGGACGCCTTCGAGGCGGGCCGGGTCGAGGGCATCGGGATGGGCTGGATCACCCTGCGGGCGGGCGGCGCCGAGCGTCCGACCGTGCGGGTGGAGGAGTGGCCGCACCCGGTGGAGCAGCCGCTCGGTCCGCACATCGACGAGTGGTTCGACCGGCAGGACTTCCTGCGCTCGCACGACGACGCGGGCCTGCTCGCGGCCCGCTACGTGCTGGCCGACGAGGTGGTCCAGGAGCAGGTCGGCGCGCCGGGGGCGGAGGACCCGGAGCACGTGGTGCTGCGGCACAACCGGGGCATGCGGCGGGCCACCAAGGTGGACACGGTCGGCGCCGGGTTCGTCGGGGTGTGCGACGGCACGCTGTCGGCGGGAGAGATCGTGGACGCCATCGCGCACCTGCTGGGCGAGGACCGGGTGGTGCTGCGGGACCGGGTGCCGGAGTCGCTCCGGCTGCTGACCGAGCAGGGGTTCATCGACCCGGTGCGGTGAGGTCCGGTGCGGTGCCGTGCCGTGCCGTGTGGCGTGGTGCCGTGCCGTGCCGTAGTCCGGCCCCGTTCGGTAGAACGCCGCCCCGGCACCTTCCGGTTCACCCTCCCGTACCCCCTGGTTCGTCCGGTGGCCCCCGTCCGGCTGCCCGCCGTTGGTCGGGTGCTGTGAGGCTCTGTCCACAGGCTGTGGACAGAGTTGGGGAGCCGGGGGCCAGGGGTGGACACGACGACGGCGACCGTCGGCGGGCTGGTGCTCGCCCTCTTCGGTGGCGCGCTGCTGCTCTGGTGCGCCGCCGAAGTGCGCCTTCGCCACCGGGTGCGCCGCTCGGGGGTTCCGGTGGTGGCGACGGTCGTCGCCGAGAGGGACGTGCACGGCCAGCTGGACAGCGCGCCGCTGCTCTCCTTCTCCGTGCCGCCGGCGGTCGGCGGGGCCGGGTCGGGCTCCGGCTCCGGTTCCGGCCGGATCGCGGAACTCGTGCTCACCCGGCCGCGCGGGCACACCCCGCTGCGCCGTCCGGAGCGGTTCGCGCCCGGAGCCCCGGTGCGGATCTGCTACGACCCGGACCGCCCCCGCCGGGCGGTGCTGGCGGCCGGGGAGATCGGCCGGGCGGCGGTCGTCGACCTGCTCTGGTGCGCCCTGGGGGTGGCGTGCCTGGGGGCGGGAGCCGGGCTGCTGGCGGCGATCGGCCGCTGAGGGGGCGAGCAGCCCCTCGGTCGGTCGGCAGAGTCCGTCGGCCGTCGTTCGGCGGCCGGGTCCGGCGCGATCCGGAGAGCGCCATACCGCATGCGCGCCGATTCTCCGTTGACAGATCTTGAAATCCGTCATTCCATCCTCCGGAACCTGCCGAAGCCCCCCTCCACGGGGCGCGAACCTCCGTCATCGGGTTACCGTTCGAGTGGCGTCGGTGAGCGCGGCAAGCGAAACAGCGGGATCCGTCCGTTTGACAAGGGTGGCCGGGGTACGGTCACACTCCGCTGGTGGGGTGTCGTGCAGTGGCGACCCCGGGACGGTGGAGGGGTCGGGCGGAGCGCAGCCCGTGCTGCCAGCGCCGACCAGCCACATAAGGACCGGGAGAGAAGAGCGAAGGTGTCCCCGAGCAGCGAGACCGCGCACGGACAGCGACTCGTCATTGTCGAGTCGCCGGCCAAGGCGAAGACGATCAAGGGCTACCTGGGCCCCGGCTACATCGTCGAGGCGAGCGTCGGGCACATCCGCGACCTGCCCAGCACCGCGGCCGAGGTGCCGGACAAGTACACCGGCGAGGTGCGCCGCCTCGGAGTGGACGTCGATCACGACTTCGCCCCGATCTACGTGGTCAACGCGGACAAGAAGTCCCAGGTCAGCAAGTTGAAGTCGCTCCTGGCGGAGTCCGACGAACTCTTCCTGGCCACCGATGAGGACCGCGAGGGCGAGGCCATCGCGTGGCACCTCCAGCAGGTCCTCAAGCCCAAGGTGCCGGTGCACCGGATGGTGTTCCACGAGATCACCAAGACGGCGATCCAGGAGGCCGTGGCCAACCCGCGCGAGCTGAACCAGCGCCTGGTCGACGCCCAGGAGACCCGCCGCATCCTCGACCGCCTCTACGGCTTCGAGGTCTCGCCGGTGCTGTGGAAGAAGGTCATGCCGAAGCTGTCGGCGGGCCGGGTGCAGTCCGTGGCGACCCGTCTGGTGGTCGAGCGCGAGCGTGAGCGGATGGCCTTCCACACCGCCTCGTACTGGGACCTGGTCGGCACCTTCGGCACCGGCCGCACCCCGGCCGACGCCGCCAACCCGGAGACCTTCGGCGCCCGGCTGGCCTCGGTCGACGGCAAGCGGATCGCCAGCGGCCGTGACTTCGGTTCGGACGGCCGGCTCAAGGCCGGCAGCACCAACACCCTGCACCTGGACGAGCAGGCCGCGCGTCAGCTGGCCGCCGCCCTGGAGCAGACCGCGTTCAGCGTCCGCAGCGTCGAGTCCAAGCCGTACCGCCGCTCGCCGTACGCGCCGTTCCGCACCACCACGCTCCAGCAGGAGGCCAGCCGCAAGCTGGGCTTCGGTGCCAAGCGGACCATGCAGGTGGCCCAGAAGCTGTACGAGAACGGCTTCATCACCTACATGCGCACCGACTCGACCACGCTGTCGGAGACGGCCGTCACCGCCGCCCGCGCGCAGGTCACCCAGCTGTACGGTGCCGACTACCTGCCGGACGCCCCGCGCACCTACGCCAGCAAGGTCAAGAACGCCCAGGAGGCGCACGAGGCCGTCCGCCCCTCCGGCGACCGCTTCCGCACCCCCGCCGAGACCGGTCTGAGCGGCGACGACTTCCGGCTGTACGAGCTGATCTGGATGCGCACCGTCGCCTCCCAGATGAAGGACGCGGTCGGCCAGTCCGTCACCGTCCGGGTCGGTGGCGCCTCCGCCGACGGGCGGGACGTCGAGTTCTCCGCCTCCGGCAAGATCATCACCTTCCACGGCTTCCTCAAGGCCTACGTCGAGGGCGCCGACGACCCGAACGCCGAGCTCGACGACCGCGAGCGCCGGCTGCCGCAGGTCGCCCAGGGCGACCCGCTGGCCGCCGAGCGGATCACCCCGGAGGGCCACGCCACCAAGCCGCCGGCCCGCTACACCGAGGCCTCGCTGGTCAAGGAGCTGGAGGACCGCGAGATCGGCCGCCCCTCCACCTACGCGTCGATCATCGACACGATCATCCAGCGCCGGTACGTGTTCAAGAAGGGCACGGCGCTCGTCCCGTCCTTCCTCTCCTTCGCCGTGGTCAACCTGCTGGAGAAGCACTTCGGCCGGCTGGTCGACTACGACTTCACCGCGAGGATGGAGGACGACCTCGACCGGATCGCCGCCGGTGAGGCGAAGTCCGTGCCGTGGCTCAAGCGCTTCTACTTCGGTGAGGGCGAGGGCGCGGCCGGCGGTGCCGCCGAGGCCGGCAACGGCGACGGCGACCACCTGGGCGGCTTGAAGGAACTGGTCACCGACCTCGGCGCGATCGACGCCCGGGAGATCAGCTCGTTCCGGATCAGCGACAACATCACCCTGCGGGTCGGCCGCTACGGCCCGTACGTCGAGCGCGCCTCCGCCGTCGAGGGCGAGCCCGGCCAGCGCGCCGACATCCCGGACGAGCTGCCGCCGGACGAGCTGACCGTCGAGCTGGCCGAGGAGCTGCTGGCCAAGCCCAGCGGCGACTTCGAGCTCGGCCCGGACCCGGTCAGCGGCAACATGCTGGTCGCCAAGGACGGCCGCTACGGCCCGTACGTGACCGAGATCCTGCCCGAGGGCACGCCCAAGACCGGCAAGAACGCCGTCAAGCCGCGCACCGCCTCGCTGTTCAAGACGATGGCGCTGGACACCGTCACCCTGGAGGACGCGCTGCGGCTGCTCTCGCTGCCGCGCGTGGTCGGCACCGACGCCGAGGGCGCCGAGATCACCGCGCAGAACGGCCGCTACGGCCCGTACCTCAAGCGCGGCACCGACTCGCGCTCGCTCACCAGCGAGGACCAGCTCTTCACCATCACCCTCGACGAGGCGCTGGCGATCTACGCCCAGCCCAAGCAGCGCGGTCGCGCCGCGGCCGCCCCGCCGCTCAAGGAGCTGGGCACCGACCCGGTCTCCGAGCGCCCGGTGGTGGTCAAGGACGGCCGCTTCGGCCCGTACGTGACCGACGGCGAGACCAACGCCACGCTGCGCAAGGACGACGAGGTCGAGACCATCACGCCGGAGCGCGGCTACGAGCTGCTCGCCGAGAAGCGGGCGCGCGGGCCGGTGAAGAAGGTGGCGAAGAAGGCCCCGGCGAAGAAGGCCGCGGCCAAGAAGACGACCACGGCCAAGGCGACGGCGACCAAGACCGCCGCCAAGAAGACGGCGGCGAAGAAGACCACCACCACCACCACCAAGACGGCGGCGGCGAAGAAGACGGCCGCGAAGAAGACCGCGGCCGCCAAGACCACCGCCACCGACGAGGGCTGATCCGACGAGGCTGATCCGACGGGGCTGATCGGACGGGGCTGATCCGCCGGGGCTGATCGGACGGGGCTGATCCGCCGGGCGGCAGCCCGACGGCAGCTCGACGGCGGCACCGGGCCCGCGTCCCCCACCAGGGGGCGCGGGCCCGAGGTCTGTGCAGGGATCGTCACAGGCCGGTGATGAGGGCGAACCGGAACCCCCTTCGTCTCAATCCGGCAAAGCCCAGCCCGCTACGCTGACCGTATGACGAGCGAGGAGCAGCCCACCCCCAGCGCCGCCCCGGCCGCCGGAGCCACCGGGCCCGACCTGCCCGAGGTCGCGCCCGCCGGCACCCCGGTGGACCGGGCCCGGGCGCTGCTGCGGACCAGGCCCTACCGGCGCCTGTGGACCACCCAGCTGATCGGCGGCACCGCCGACCGGCTCGGGCTGCTGGTGCTGCTCGCGCTCACCGTGATCGCCGTCGCCCAGGGCGGGCAGTTCGGCGACCTGCCGCGCAGCCTCGCCTTCGCCGTGGCGGCCGTCCTCGCCGCCCGGGTGGCGGCCACCGGGCTGGTCGGCGTGGCGCTGCTGGAGCCGGTGCACCGGTTGGTCGCCGGCAAGCTCGACCGGCGCTGGACGCTGGTCGGCGCCGACGCGCTGAGCGCCCTGCTGATCGGGCTCGCGCCCTGGTGGACGGTCTGGCTGGGCTCCGGCCCCCGGCCCTCCGGCGGGGCCGGCTACGTGCTGCTCGCCACCGTGTTCCTCACCGGTGCGGCCGAGCGGGTCCGGGGGATCGCCAGGGCCGTCGCCGTCCCCGGCCTGCTGCCGCCGGCCAACCCGTACGCCCCGGCCGCCGAGCGGCGGCCGGCCGTCGCCAACCTGGACACCGTCCGGAGCATCGACCGGTTCACCGGCTGGGTCACCGTGCCGCTCGGCGCCGTCGGCCTGGTCGCGTTCACCCTGGTCAACAACGTCGGTGCGGCGCTCGGCTCGGACTGGCTGCGCGCCCACCAGCTGACCTTCGCGGCGCTCGGCGCGGCCGGCCTGTTCGCCGCCGCGGCCGTCCGCGGCCACCTCCAGCAGCTGCCCGGCGGCCCCGTGGCCGTCGCCCCGCACTCGCCGCTGACCGGCCTGCGCGCCCCCACCGACGCGACCCCCGGCCCCGCCCTGGGCAAGGGCCGCACCGGCAGCGCCCCGTACTTCACCTTCGCCGTCGCGGCCGGCTACGCCTCGATGGCGGGCGTCGCCGCCCTGGCGCTGCTCACCGCCGCCGAGCACCGGGCCGGACCGATCGGCTACGGCCTGGTCGTGCTCGCCGCGGCCAGTGCCCCGGCGCTGGGCGCCCGGCTCACCCGGGCCACCCTGCCCTCGCTCTCCCGCCGCCGGCTGCTCGCGCTGGCGCTGCTCGCCGAGGGCGTCGCGCTGATCCTGGCCGGGTTGGTGCTGGACTTCGTGCTGGTCCTGCTGCTCACGGTGCTGGCCGGACTGGCCGCCGGGATCGTCGTCTCCGCCGGGCGGGGCCTGCTCGCCCAGGAGGTCGAGGAGGCCCGGCTGCCCAAGGTCACCGAGCACCTGTACGCGGTGCTGCGGGCCGTGGTCGCCGCCGCGCTGGTCGTCGTCCCGCTGATCGCCGCCGGGTACGGGGACGTCGAGTACGGCACCGTCGAGCCCGGCTCGTTCACCTTCATCCACGGCGGCGGCGCCCTCGCCGTCGCCACCGCGGGGCTGCTCACCCTCGTCCTCGCCGCCGTCGTGCTGCTGCGCACCGACGACCGGCGCGGCACCGTGCCGTTCGGCCGGGACCTGGTCGACTCCGTCCGCGGCGGCAGCGGCCCGGTGCCGCACCGGGGCGCGGGCACCGGCTTCTTCATCGCCCTGGAGGGCGGCGACGGCGCCGGCAAGTCCACCCAGGCCCAGGCACTCGCCGAGTGGATCCGCGGCAAGGGGCACGAGGTCGTGCTCACCCGCGAGCCCGGCGGCAGCCCGGTCGGCCAGCGGCTGCGCGGCCTCGTCCTGGACGTCGGCAACACCGGCCTGTCGCACCGCGCCGAGGCGCTGATCTACGCGGCCGACCGCGCGGAGCACGTCGAGAACGTCATCCGGCCGGCCCTCGCCCGCGGCGCCGTGGTGATCACCGACCGGTACATGGACTCCTCCATCGCCTACCAGGGCGCCGGGCGCGACCTGGCCGCCACCGAGGTCGCCCGGATCTCCCGCTGGGCGACCGGCGGACTGCTGCCCGACCTCACCGTGGTGCTGGACGTCGACCCGACCCGGGCCCGGCAGCGCTTCACCGAGGCGCTCGACCGGCTGGAGTCCGAGCCCACCGAGTTCCACCAGCGGGTCCGGGCCGGCTTCCTCGCCCTCGCGGCCGCCGACCCGGCGCGCTACCTGGTGGTGGACGGCAGCCAGGCCCCCGGCTTCGTCACCACCGCCATCCGCCACCGGCTCGACCGCGAGCTGCCGCTCTCCGAGCAGGAGAAGGCCGCCCGCGCCGAGCAGGAGCGGCTGGCCAAGGAGGAGGCCGAGCGGCGCGCCGCCGAGGAGGCCCGCAAGAAGGCCGAGGAGGAGGCCGCCGAGCGCAAGCGCCAGGAGGTGCTGGCGCAGCTGCGGGCCGAGCAGGCCGAGCAGGAGCGGCTCGCCAAGGAGGAGGCCGAGCGGGTCGCCGCCGAGGCGCGGCGCAAGGCCGAGGAGGAGGCCCGCCGCCGGGCCGAGCAGGAGGCCCGTCGCCGGGCGGAGGAAGAGGCTCGCCGTCGGGCGGAGGAAGAGGTCCGGCTGGCGGCGGAGGCCGCCGAACGGAAGCGGATCGCCGACGAGGCGGCCGCCCAGGCCGAGCTCCAGCGGCAGCGGGAGCTGGCGCGTGAGGAGCAGCGGCGCCGGGCGGAGGAGGCGCTGCAGCGGGCCGAGGAGGCCCGGCTGGCGCAGGCCGCCGCGCTCGCGGCTGCGGCTGTCGCGGCGGAGACGGCTGCGGACCGGGCCGGTGCGGCGGCGACGGCGGAGCTTCGGGCGGTTCGGGACACTTCTCGGGACGCGCCTCGGGACGCGGCGGGCGGCCTCGGGGACGAGGCGACGCGGGAGCTGACGCCGCAGGACCGGCAGGCGGCCGTCCGGGCGGCGGAGGCCGCTGATGCTGCGAAGGCCGCGAAGGCCGCTGAGGCCGCTGGGGCTGTTGAGGCGACCACCCGGCTGCCGAAGGTGCCGGCCGTCGACGAGACCGCGGTGCTGCCGAAGGTGCCGGCGGCGGACGAGACGGCCGTGCTGCCGCGGGTTCCCGCCGTGGACGAGACCGCGGTGCTGCCGCGGGTCGGTCCGGGGCGTCCCGGCGAGCCGGTGGACAGCACCCGTGAGCTGCCGGTGGTTCCGCAGTCTGGAGGGGCGCAGTCCGGCGAGTCGCAGTCCACCGCCGAGCGGCCGAGGCCGGACTGGGCCGAGGAGACGCCGATGGACGACCTGCCGAGCCTCACCGACACGCTGCTCGGCTCGCGGGACGAGTGGGCGCACTGGGACCACGGCGGAGACCGGGCCGACTCCGGCCGCGGTGGCGGGGACGCCCGCGGCGAGGACGGCGGCAAGGGCAAGGACAAGGGCAAGAGCCGGCGCTGGGGCCGGCGCAGCTGAGCAGCGCGGGCCGGGAGGTCCGACGGCCGGTTGGAGGACGGGCGGTGTCGCACCGGGGGAGCCCCCAGGGTGGCACCGCCCGTCGTCGTACCGGGGGTGCGCGGCTGTCGGTCGGGGGTTCGGCCGCGGGCTCGGTGGGGGTGCGGCGGCGGTTCGGCCGTCGTTCGCGGCCCGGTGTGCCTCGGACGGAGCAGTGGCTGTCGGAGCGGAGACGTATGCTCGACGGCGGGGAATCGGCGCCTGGCGCGCTGCCGTACGGAGCTTGGGAGCAGCAGTGGCCGTCTGGGACGACCTGGTGGGCCAGGATCGGGTGGTCGAGCAGCTGACCGCCGCGGCCCGGGCGGCCGGGGCGACGGTCGAGGCCGGTCGCGGCGCCGCCGCCGACCAGGGCGGGAACGCCTCCCTGATGACGCACGCCTGGCTGTTCACCGGCCCGCCCGGCGCCGGGCAGGTCACCGCCGCGCGCGCCTTCGCCGCCGCCCTCCAGTGCACCAGCCCCGATCTCGCGCTGGGCGGCACGCCCGGCTGCGGGTTCTGCGACGGCTGCCACACCGTGCTGGCCGGCAGCCACGCCGACGTCAAGTACGTGCGGACGGACGGCCTGTCCATCGGCGTCGGCGACATGCGCGACCTGGTCCTGCGCGCCTCCAGCTACCCGACCGGCGGCCGCTGGTCAGTGATCCTGGTGGACGCCGCCCACCGGCTCACCGAGGCCGCCGCCAACGCGCTGCTCAAGGGCGTGGAGGAGCCCTCCCCGCGCACCGTCTGGCTGCTGTGCGCCCCCTCCGTCCAGGACGTGCTGCCGACCATCCGCTCGCGCTGCCGCCTGCTGGTGCTGCGCACGCCCGCCGCCGAGGCGGTCGCCGACATGCTGGTCGGCCGTGACGGCGTCGACCCGGAGACCGCCCGGCTCGCCGCGCTCGCCGGCCAGGGCGACATCGAGCGCACCCGCCGCCTCGCCGTGGACGAGCAGGCCCGCACCCGCCGGGCCGAGGTGCTGCGGATCCCGCTGGAGGTCGCCGACATCGGCGGCTGCCTGACCGCCGCCCAGCGCCTGGTCGACACCGCCAAGGCGGACGCCGAGGCCCTCGCCGAGACCCAGGACGCCAAGGAGACCGACGACCTCAAGGCCGCCTACGGCGCCGCCGAGGGCAGCAAGGCGCCGCGCGGCATGGCCGGGGCCGTCAAGGAGCTGGAGAAGCGGCAGAAGAGCCGGGCCACCCGCACCCGCCGGGAGACGCTCGGGGTCGCGCTGCTCGACCTGCTCGGGTTCTACCGGGACGTGCTGGCGATCCAGCTCGGCTCCACCGGTGTGCTCGCCAACGAGGACCAGCGGCAGGCGCTCGACCGGGTCGCCCGGGACGGGACGGCCGAGAACACCCTGCGCCGGATCGAGGCGGTGCTCGCCTGCCGGGTGGCGCTGGACCGCAACGTGGACCCGCTGCTCGCGGTCGAGGCGATGACGATGGCGCTGCGGGCGGGCTGAGGGGCGTCCCGGTCGGGGGCGCTTGTCCGGCTGACCTGCTGTCCGGCTGTCGGGTTGTCAGCTTGGGCGGCTCTGCGGCCGTGCGGGCGATGGTGGGGCCAGGGGCCGTACGCCGCCCGGAGGTGCCGGGGGTCGGTCCGGCGTCCCACCTTCGAGTGAACGGGCGATACTCGCCGGGCACACCCGCGTGTGACGGCGTGCCCGTTGTGCACGCTGGGGGCCGACTGTGCCCCGGCCGTACCCCGGTCCTCCCCGTCGGGAGGGCCCGCCGCCGGAGCGGTCGCCCCCGCACGGCACCGGGTCCGGTCCGGCGCCGGCCCTCGTCCCGAGGTGGTGCGTTCCGTGGTTCGTCCGCTCCTCGTCATTCCCCTGCTGGCTGCCGCCATCGGCGGACTCTGGCTGGCGCGCGGTGCGCTCCAGCGCTGGCGCGACCTGCAGTCCGCCGCGACCTACGAGCTGGCGGGCGACCGGTGGCCGATGCTGGTCCGGGCGGGAGGGGCGATGGTCTGCGGGGTGTGCGTCACCGCGTTGACGCTGCTCACCGCGCTCGGGGCGTTCGGTGGTCTCGGGCATGGTCCGTCCTCGACGGACCGGACCGAATCGGCCGTCGACGCGGCCGCGGCCGGGGCCTGGTCGGGCTCCGCGCCGGGGACGGCGGGCCGGCAGCAGGCGGCGCCGCCCGTCGCCACCGAGCCGGCCGCGGGTGCGGCGGGTCCGGCGGGTGCGGGTGCGGCGGGTGCTTCGGCATCGGCGGCCGCCCCCGCCGTGGTCAGCCGCTTCGACAGCGTGGGGCACCCGGGCGGCGGCGAGTTGCTGCAGTCCGCCGTGCTCGCCCCCGACGGGAAGCCGCGCAACGTCCGGGTCTGGCTGCCCGCGCAGTACGCCAAGGAGCCCAACGCGCGCTTCCCGGTCGTCGTGATGCACGCCGCCACCCCGGGCAAGACCGCCGACGCCGAGGTCCCGGACGTCTTCGAGGGCGTCGGCGCCGCCCTGCAGGCCGGCCGCGCCCGTCCGTTCATCCTGGTCGCCCCCGAGGCGCCGAACGGCACCGCGCACCCCTGCGAACTGGTCGCCGCCGCCCCGGCCGCCGTCGCCGACGACGCGGCCCTGCGCACCACCATCGCCGCCTCCTTCCGCACCCTCCCGCCCGGCCCGGCCTCCTGGGGCACCCTCGGGGTCGACGGCGGCGCGCCGTGCGCCGCCGCGGCCGGGCTCTCCCGCCCGGACCTGTACGGCGCCGCCGCCGCCGTCTCCGGCCGCTACGACACCGCCGCGCTCACCCAGACCGGCGCCGAGGCCCCGGCGGGAAGCTCGGCCAAGCTGCTGCTCGCCGCCGCCAAGGGCGACTCCGCCGGGCTCGACGCGGCCCGCAAGCTGCAGGCCTCGCTCAAGGCCGCTCCGGGCCCGGCGGCCAAGGCCGAGGTGCGGATCTCGGACAACGTGCAGGACTACTCGGCGGACCGGGAGCGGCTGCGACTGGTCCGTCAGGCGGCACAGTTCCTGGCCGAGGCGCTGGCCAAGGCTTCCTGAGCGACGCTGGTGGAGGCGTCGTGAGCGCCGGCCGAGCCGGCGTTACGCTGCCCGGTGCCCGGGGTGGGTACCGGGCAGCGGTGTTCCTTCGTTCCCGTGCGTTTCTCGGACTGGTGGGTTGGGAGGAGACGGATGAGGGGCTTCGCGCGGTTGCGGGCGGTTGCGGTGGTGCTCGCGGTCGGGCTGCTGGCGGCGTCGGCGGGCGGGTGCGGCCGGGGTTCCTCGGGGCCGGCGGGTGGGAACGGCGCGTCCGGCGTGTCCGGACAGGCCTCCTCCGACTCGACGGCTGCGGACGCGGGTACGGGCGCGGACGCGGGTGCGGGGGCGCGGCCCGGTGGTGGTGACGGTGCCGGCGTCGGAGCCACCCCCTTGGAGCCGCTGCCCGCCGCCGTTCCCGCCGCGCTCGCGCCGTACTACGCGCAGCACCCGGCCTGGCAGTCGTGCGACGGCGGCTTCGAGTGCGCGACCTTCCGGGTCCCGATGGACTACGACCACCCCGGTGACGGTGAGCTCACCCTCGCGGCCGCCCGCGCCGCCGCCCTGCCCGGCGACCCCGGCGGCTCCGGCGACACCCCCCGGGCGGGCTCGCTGCTGCTCAACCCGGGCGGCCCCGGCGGCTCGGCGGTCGAGTACCTGGAGGCCGTCGCCGGGACGTACGACCGCACGGTGCGCGCCCGGTACGACCTGGTCGGCCTCGACCCGCGGGGGGTCGGCCGCAGCAACCCGGTCAGCTGCCTGAACGGCGAGCGGATGGACGCCTTCACCGCCGCCGACCTGGCTCCCGGCGACCAGGGGGCGGTCGACGCGCTGGTCGCCGTCGACAAGGAGTTCGCCGAGGGCTGCCGCAGGCAGGCCGGGACCGCGCTCGGCCACCTCAGCACCGTCGAGTCCGCCCGCGACATGGACGTGCTGCGCGCCCTGCTCGGCGACGAGCGGCTCAACTTCGTCGGAAAGTCGTACGGCACCTTCCTCGGCGCCACCTACGCGGGCCTGTTCCCGACCCGGGTCGGGCGGGTGGTGCTGGACGGCGCCATGGACCCGGCGCTCGACTCCGTCACCGGCAACCGCACCCAGGCGGGCGGGTTCGAGACCGCCTGGGCCGCCTTCGCCGAGGACTGCGCCAAGCGCGAGGACTGCCCGCTCGGCCGCACCGGACAGCAGGTCGGCGACCAGCTCACCGCCCTGCTCGCGACCGTCCACGCCCACCCGCTGCCCAGCACCGACAACGGGCGCCGGCTCACCGAGGCCCAGGCCACCACCGGCGTCGTCCAGGCCATGTACGCCGAGTTCCTGTGGCCCAAGCTGCGCACCGCGCTCACCGACGCCAGGGCCGGCGACGGCACCGGGCTGCTCAAGCTCTCCGACGCCTACTACGGGCGCGAGGCGGACGGCTCCTACCCCAACCTGATGTTCGCCAACACGGCGGTCAACTGCCTCGACCTGCCCGCGCCGTTCCGCTCGCCCGAGGACGTCCAGCGGGCGGTGCCGGACTTCGAACGCGCCTCGCCGCACTTCGGCCGCGACATGGCCTGGATGGCCCTGACCTGCGCCTACTGGCCCGTCCGGGCCACCGGCGCGGCCCACACCATCCGCGCCGCCGGCGCCGCCCCGATCGTCGTCATCGGCACCACCCGCGACCCGGCCACCCCCTACGCGTGGGCCCGCTCGCTCGCCGGACAGCTGGAGTCCGGCCGCCTGCTCACCTACGACGGCGACGGCCACACCGCGTACGGGCGGCGCAGCAACTGCGTCGACGGCGCGGTCAACCGCTTCCTGCTCACCGGGGAGGCGCCGGAACAGGGCAAGCGCTGCGACCGGTAGCCCCGCGGAGCCCCGGGCAGCCCCCGGCCGGGCCTCCGCTCAGGCGGAGGAGACCGCCAGCTTCGCGGCGAAGCCCGCGAACAGGACGGCGACACCGCTGGTCAGGGTCGCGGACAGGCGCCGGCGGCGACGGAAGGCCGTCGCGAGCGTGGTGCCCGCGAATATCAGCAGCGAGAGGTACAGCATGCTGAAGGTCTGCAGGATCCCGCCCAGCAGCGCGAAGGAGAGCACCGGCTGCCCGTAGGACGGGTCGACGAACTGGGTGAAGAACGACAGCAGGAACAGGATCGCCTTCGGGTTCAGCAGGCTGATCACCAGCGCCCGCCGGAACGGCCGCTCACCCGCCTCCTCCACCGCCTCCGCACCGCCCGCCGGATCGGCCTCGGCCCGGTGCTCGCGCCACAGCTGGCGGGCCGCCCGCAGCATCCCGAACCCGATCCACAGCAGGTACGCGGCGCCGCCGAACTTCACCACCGCGAACACCGCCGGGTTGGCCTTCAACAGCGAGGCCGCCCCCAACGAGGTCAGGCTGATCAGCGTGAGGTCGCCGACGAACACCCCCGCCGCGGCCCGGTACCCGGTCCGGACGCCCTTGCGGGCGGCGACTGACAGCACGTACAGCGAGTTGGGGCCGGGCAGCAGAATGATGACGAGGGCGCCGAGGACGTACGTCGCCAGGTCGTTGACACCGAACACGGTGGCTCCGGGAGTGGGGAGGGGCCGGCAGGGGGGCGCTCATCGTAACGTCGTACCGGCGATCGACCGAAGCGAAAACCATCCACCCCCCGCCGCACCCCCACCCCGGCCCCACTGCCCCGGCTACGGATCACCTGCGAACCTGTGTAGACTGACCCGCGTTGCCACCACACGTGGCAGCGGTGCCGCCTTAGCTCAGTTGGCCAGAGCAACGCACTCGTAATGCGTAGGTCGCGGGTTCGAATCCCGCAGGCGGCTCTGTAGAAGCCCCAGGACTCACTCGCCGTGACCTGGGGCTTTTGCCTTTTCTCGGCCTGGGGGCAGGCCCGGTGCGCGGGTGCCGGGGGTTATTGGTCGAGGTAGGTGAGGACGGCGAGGACGCGGCGGTTGTCGGTGTCGGTGGGGAGGAGGTTGAGCTTGGTGAAGATGTTGCTGATGTGTTTGGCGACGGCCTTCTCGGTGATGAAGAGGCCCTGGGCGATGCCGGCGTTGGAGCGGCCCTGGGCGAGCCATTCGAGGACTTCGCGTTCGCGGGTGGAGAGGGCGGCGACGGATTCGTCGCGTTCCTTGCGGACGAGGAGTTGGGAGATGACCTCGGGGTCCATGGCGGTGCCGCCGTCGGCGACGCGGCGGATGGAGTCGAGGAACTGGGAGCCGTTGGTGACGCGGTCCTTGAGCATGTAGCCGACGCCGCGGCCGCCGCTGGCGAGGAGTTCGCGGGCGTAGAGGGGTTCGACGTACTGGGAGAGGAGGAGGACGGGGAGGGTCGGGGTGGTGCGGCGGGCGGTGAGGACGGCGCGCAGGCCCTCGTCGGTGAAGTTGGGGGGGAGCCGGACGTCGACGACGGCGACGTCCGGCTGGTGGTCGGTGAGGGCGCGGAGGAGGTCGGCGCCGTTGTCGACGGCGGCGGTCACCTCGTGGCCGTAGGCCTGGAGGAGGCGGATCAGGCCGTCCCTCAGGAGGAAGTGGTCTTCGGCGAGGACAATGCGCACGGGAGCTCCATGGTGACCATGGTGGGGCCGTTGACGGGGCTGCTGACGGCGAGGACGCCGTCGAAGGTGGCGAGCCGTCGTTCGATGCCGCGCAGGCCGGTGCCGCGGGTGGCGTCGGCTCCGCCGCGGCCGGTGTCCGTGACGGTGACGCGCAGCATGCCGTGATCGTAGCGAATGTCGATCCAGGCGCGGTCCGCGTGCGAGTGCTTGGAGACGTTGGTGAGGATCTCCGAGATGGCGAAGTAGGCGGCGGACTCGACGGGCATCTCGGGGCGGCCGGGGAGGTCGACCGCGACCTCGGTGGGGACCGGGCAGACCATCGCCAACGCCCGGACGGCGTCGGCCAGTCCGCGGTCGGCGAGGACCGGCGGGTGGATGCCGCGGACCAGGTTGCGGATCTCCTCCAGGGCCTTGGAGGAGGACTCCCGGGCCTCGATCAGCAGGGCGCGGACGGCGTCCGGATTGGTCTCCAGGAGGTGCTCGGCGGCGTCCAGGGTCATGCCCATCGCGACCAGGCGGGCCTGGGCGCCGTCGTGGAGGTCGCGCTCGATCCGGCGGATCTCGGCCATCTGGGTGTCCACCGCGGTGCTGCGGGTGGTGGTGAGGTGCTCGATCCGGCTGGCCATCAGCTCCTGCTCGCTCGGGGCGAGCATCGAGCGGGTGTGGAGGGCGTGCCGGCGCACCGCGCGGGGCGCCGTCCAGAGGGCGAGCGGGAGTTGGAGCAGGCCGAGGACGCCGGCCAGGACGGCGGTGGCCTGGCCGTCGATCGGGATGAACTGGTACCAGAGGCCGTCCCACTCGGTGGACAGCGGGACGCCGAAGAAGGCCAGGAAGATCCCCCAGAGGCCGCTGAGCACCAGGGCGATCGGGCCGAAGGCGAGCAGGCCGCCGGCGATCGGGTCGGTGAGGATCCAGGCGAACTCCCGGCGGGTCTGCGGGTCGCTCATGATCCAGCGGTAGCGGGCGATCGCCCCGGAGGCGCCCTGGGGGACGGGCGGCAGCGGTCCGGGCGGGCCCGGGATCCGGACGCCCGACCAGTCCTCGGCCAGGCCGCGCTGACGGGCCGCCAGGGCGCGGACCCGCTCCATCGCCCGGGGCACCAGGCCGAGGCCGGGGCCGACCAGGGAGATCGCGGTGGTGAGTCCGAGGGACCGGCCGAAGGCGGAGACGGAGAGCCAGCAGAGCGTCAACGCCCGCCGGAGTCCGGTGAGTCCGGCGGAAGCGGAGAAGCCCCTGATCTCGACCGGTGCCGGGTCGGGCCCGAGCTGCATCGTGCGGTCCATGGACGCGCTCCTCTCTGGTGCCTGCGTGCTGCTCCCGGCCGCGGTGGCCGTGGGGACCATTCTGGCGGCGGCGGGGTGCGGGACGCGGTGGTACTAACTCCCCTCTTGGGGCGATGGTTTCGGGGCGGCGAGGAAGAGGGAGAGGGTGTCGGCGACGCAGGCCGCGCGGGTCTCGCCCTCGATCTCCACGGTCATCCGCACCGCGGCCAGGTGGCCGGCCGGGGTCTCGCGCACGCTGGTCACCCGGGCGCCGCCGCGGACCCGGGCGCCGACCTTCACCGGGTGCGGGAAACGCACCTTGTCCAGGCCGAAGTTGACGCCCATGGTGACGGACTCGATCGCGAAGATGGCGCGCATCATCGCGGGCAGCAGGCCGAGCGTCAGGTAGCCGTGGACGATGGTGGTGCCGAAGGGGCCGGTGGCGGCGCGTTCCGGGTCCACGTGGATCCACTGGAGGTCGCCGGTCGCGCCGGCGAACCGGTCGACGCTGTCCTGGGTGACGACCAGCCAGTCGCTGTAGCCGAGGTGCTCGCCGGTCGCCTCGGTGAACTCGGCCAGGGTGGCAAAGGATCTCATGGGGTGATTCTCCGCCGTGGCGGCTGACGCTCAACTGACGTGCCGCTGACGGAGGATGGGGGAGGGCGGAGGAAGGGGAGAGGGAGGGGGAGCGGCGGGGTCAGCCGTAGCGCTTGAGCTCGTGGAAGAAGTCGGGGACGGTGTGCAGCCGGCCCGCCGCCAGGACCTGGTCGTGGACGTGCTTGGCGACGGCCAGGTCGAGCACGCCGAGGCCGAACGGGGAGAAGACCACCGTGCGGTCGGCGGGCGGGGTGATCGTGCCGGTGAGCACGTCGTACAGCGTGCCGGCCACGAACTCGCGGTGGCCGACGCGCTGTTCGGCCAGGTGCGGGGAGGTGCCGGCCTTGAGGCAGTGGTCGATGTCGTCGACCACGTTCCAGGAGTCGAGGACGATCTCCGGGGAGAGGTCGCGCAGCGAGATGTGCAGGACGAGCGGGTGGTGGGCGAACCAGGCCGGGTCCGTCACGTGCGGTTCGCCGGCCACGGTGGCGAAGACGACCAGGTCGGCGGAGCGGACCAGGTCCTCGGGCTTCTCGTGGACGGTGACGGCCAGGTCCTCGCCCTCGGCCCGGCGCAGGTAGTCGGCGAAGCCGTGGGCGTGGTCGGCGGAGAGGTCGTGGACGCCGGCCTCGGTGAAGTCGAAGCCGTTGGCGGCGAGGTAGGTGTGGAGGTAGCGGGCGATCAGGCCGACCCCGAAGAAGCCGACCCGGCGCGGGCGTTCGCCGCGGGCGTCGGCCAGCCGGGCGGCGGCGAGGGCGGCGGAGGCGGCGGTGCGGGCCGCGCTGATGATCGAGCTCTCCAGGCAGGCGAACGGGTAGCCGGTCTCCGCGTCGTTGAGGATCAGGACGGCGGAGGCTCGCGGGAGGCCGGCGGCCACGTTCCCGGGGAAGCTGGAGATCCACTTGATGCCGTGCACCCCGGGATCGTTCGAGGCGGAGTCGGAGCTGTCGGCCGAGGCCGAGCCGTCGCCCGCACCCGAGGCCCGGAGCGAGGCCGGCAGGGCGATGATCCGGTCGGACGGGCGGTCCGGGAAGCGCAGGAAGTACGAGTCCGGGTTGACCGTCCGCCCCTCGCCGTGCAGCCGGTAGGCGGCCTCGACGGTGGCGATGACGTCCTGCTCGTGGCCGTGCAGGGCCTCGTGCACCTGGGCGCCGGGGACGACGGCGAAGGTCGGGGCACTGGTCGCATCAGCACCGGTTGTGGCAACACCGGTTGTGGCAGCACTGGTCATGGGAACACTGCTCCTGCTCGGGTGCGGTACGGGAGTGGGTTCAGCCGATCCGGGCGAGGCCCTTGGCGCCCTGCCGGGCGCGCCCGCGGGAGACCAGCAGCGGGTCCCAGTCGGGGCCGCGGTCGGGGAGCCTGGCCGGGTCGCCGAGCACGGCGCCCGCGGCGACCTCGGTCAGCAGCGGGCGGTCGAGGATCTGCCCGGCGGCGACCATGCCGCCGGTGGCGACCGCGCTCAGGCCGCTGCCGAAGCGGGTGCTCTGGCCGACCACGTACAGGCCCTCGACGTCGGTGCGCACGTCGGGCCGCTTGCTGACGTTGCCCCAGCGGGCCATGCCGTACGGGGTGCCTCCGCTGCTGCGGGTGTAGCGCTCGTGGCTGAGCGGGGTGGCCGTCTCCAGGTGGGTGATGCGGTCCCGGAAGGGGCCGACCACCTTCTCGGCGGCGGTCACCATCAGTTCGGTGAACTGCTGCTTGCGGGCCTGGTAGGCGGCGTCGCGGCGGTAGGGCTCGCCGTCCACCGGGCCGCCGCGGACGCCCCAGAAGTCGTAGCCGGGCGGGCAGAGGGTGAGCAGCTGGAAGTTGGAGTGGCCGGGCGGGCAGACCGCGGTGGCGTCCGGGTCCTTGCGGGAGGCGAAGGAGAACATCAGCTGGGGTATCGAGTCCACCGTGCGGTCGCGTTCCCAGCGCTCGATCATGGCGGCGTGCGCGGCCTCCATGTCGTCGCTGCCGTGCCACCAGAGGTTGGCGTTGGGCAGGCCGGGCAGCTCGGTGTCGAGGGCGATGTACACCGCGACCAGGGCGCCGCGCATGGTGGCCGCGCGGGTCCGGTCGACCAGGTCGGCGGGGAAGGCCCGTTCGCCGCCGCACAGGTCGAGCACGGTGCGTCGGTAGTCGGCGTTGGAGATCACCAGGGGGGCGGAGATCCGGGTGCCGTCGGTGAGTTCGACGCCGGTGGCGCGACCGTCCTCGATCAGGATGCGGCGCACCTCGCAGCGGGTGCGCAGCTCGCCGCCGTACGACTCCAGGGCCTCGACGAAGGCGGCCACCAGGACCTGCCCGCCGCCCTCCGGGTAGTAGGCGCCGCGCAGGTAGTGGTCGAGCATCGCGGCGTGCTCGGCGAAGGTGATGCCGTCCGGCATGGTGCCGTAGTTGCCGGCCTGGGCGGCGAGCAGGGTGCGGGCCTTGGGCGAGAGGCCGCAGTGGTCCAGGGCCTCGGCGAGGGTCCGGGCCCGGCGGGCCCAGCGCATGGTGTCCGGGTACTGGCGGAACAGGTCGACCATGGGGCGGCCGAGCAGGGCCTCCCGGGTGGCTCCGGCCACCGTCTCGGCGAGGTGGACGAAGCGGTCGACGCCCTCGGCCTCCTCGGGCAGGGCCGCGCGCAGCCGGTCCCGGTAGCCCGGCCAGCCGGCCGGCACGTCCAGGGTGGCGGTGGGGGTGATGATCCGGTCGAAGCCCTGCTCGTTGTCCATCGGGCGGAAGGACACCCGGTCGCGGACGCCGAGTCCGGACAGGATCGCGGGGAAGATGCCGTCCGGCCCGCAGTCGCCGACGTAGTGGGTGCCGACGTCGAACTCGTACTTGCGCCGGCGGCGGAAGACGTGGGCGTTGCCGCCGGCCACGTCGTGCTGTTCGAGGACGAGCACGCTGCGCCCGTCGGCGGCCAGGTAGGCCGCGCTGACCAGTCCGCCGAGGCCGCTGCCGACCACGATCGCGTCGTAGTGGTCTCTGCCGCCTCCGGCCGTCGGACCCTGCACTTCCCGCATTCCCGCCCCCACTCGTCGGACCATCAGAACGTGCCGCCGCCGTGGATCTCGAAGACCGACCCGCTGATGTACGCCGCCCGGTCGGACAGCAGGAAGGAGACCAGGTCGGCCACCTCTTCCGGCTTGCCGACCCGCCCGAGCGCAACGCTCCCCAGCATCCGTTCCAGCGCTGCCCCGGACATCCCGCCGACCATGTCGGTCGCGATCAGGCCCGGGGCGACCACGTTGGCCCGCACGCCGCGCGGGCCGCACTCCTTGGCCAGGGATTTGGTGAAGCCGATGATCCCCGCCTTCGAGGCGGCGTAGTTGGCCTGGCCGACGTTACCGTAAATCCCGGACACTGACGACAGATTGACGATCACTCCGGTACGCCGCTTGCTCATCGCGAAGGCCGCCGCGCGGCACACGTGGTAGACGCCGTCCAGGTTCGTGCGCAGCACTTCGTCCCAGTCGGTTTCGGGCATCAGGATCACCGGACGGTCCCTGGTGATGCCCGCCGAGGTGACCGCGGCGTCGACCGGGCCGAGGTCGCGCTCGGTGCGGGCGAACCAGTCGCGGACCGCGGCGGAGTCGGCCACGTCGCAGCGGGTGGCGGTGATCCGGGTGCCGGCCTCCCCGGCCTCCTTGACCAGCCGGTCGGCGGCGTCGGCGTCGGCGCGGTAGCAGAAGGCGACGTCGTAGCCGTCCCGGGCGAGGCGGAGCACGATCGCCCGGCCGATGCCCCGGGAGCCGCCGCTGACCAGGGCGATCATGCGTCGGCTCCGTTCGGGGCGGTCGGCTTCGGGGCCGGGGCGGTGGTTGCAGGGGCCGGGGCCAGCAGGCGGAGCACCGCGCAGCCGACCGCGCCGTCCCGGTCGACGGCGGTGACCAGGGCGGTCCGGCCCGCCGCGGCCGGCTCGGTCTCGGCGATGCTGAGCAGCGCCTGGATCTGGAAGGTCGCGGCGGCCGCGCTGGTGTCGCCGAGCAGTGCCATGGACGGGACGGCGGTGAGCGCCGGGGCGGGCAACAGCGCGGCCAGTGCCGCCCGTTCGGCCCGGCCGGCCGCGGTGGGCGCGGCGCTGGGAACGGCGGCCCACACCTCCTCGGCGGTGGCACCGGCCCGGGCGAGGGCGCGGCGCACGCAGGTGGTGACGGCGGCGCCGGGGTCGTCGTCGATGTCGACCCGGGTCTCGATCGCCAGGACGGCGGCCAGCGCCGGGCGTCGGGCGGTTCCGGCCGGTTCGAGCACCAGCAGGCCGCAGCCCTCGCCGAGCAGCGGCGACGGGTCGCCGGGGGCGACGGCGGCGTGCTCGATCCAGGCGTGGGCGGCGGAGAACTCCTCGGCCGAGCCCACCAGGTACGTGGTCGCCCGGCCCTGGCCGAGCAGTCGGCGGGCGTAGTTGAGCGCCAGCAGGCCGCTGACCCGGCCGCCCGCGACGGTGGTGTTGGGGCCGGTGAGGCCGTGCCGGATGGCGGTGGCGCCGGCGGCGTGGTTGAGGCTGCCGAAGGGGATCCGGCCGGCGTCCACGTGGAAGGGCAGCGCGTTGGTGTACGACTGCTTCAGGAAGTTGGTGACGTTCTCCAGGCTGCCCATCGAGATGCCGAGGACCACGCCGGTGCGCTCGTCGGTGGGCACCACCCGCCGGCCCCCGGCGTCGTTCAGCAGGCCGTCGGAGGCGACCAGGGTGAGTGCGGTGAGCCGGTCCATCTTGGCGGTGCCGGTGGGGCCGAGCAGGCCCTTGATGTCGAAGCCGGGCACCAGGCAGGCCTCGGCCGAGGGCAGCGGGCCGTACGCCTCGCCCGGCTCGGCGGCGGTGCGGGCGCGGGCCCGCAGGCCGTCGGCGAAGGCCCGGCTGGTCAGGCCGTACGGCGAGACGGCCGACCAGCCGGTGATGACGGGGGTCTCCGGCGGCAGGGCCGGCGGTGCGGTGGCGGTGGTCATCAGCGGTCTCGCTCTCCGTACGTGCCGAGGATCAGGACGGCGTTGTTGCCGGCGAAGGCGCTGGAGTTGTTCTCGACGATCCGGACCTCGGCGTCGACCGCCCGGTTGGGGACGACGTCCAGCGGGCATTCCGGGTCGGTCTCCCGGTGGTTGATGGTCGGCGGGATGAACTGGTCCGTGATGGCGATGCTGCAGGCGATCGCGGCGAGCGCGCTGGCGGCGCCCATCGAGTGGCCGAGCATCGACTTCACGGCGACGGTGGGCGGCGGGGCGTCGCCGTAGACGTCGAGGATCGCGGCCGACTCCGTCCGGTCGTTGGCCTTGGTGCCGGTGCCGTGCGCGGAGATGAAGTCGACCTCGTCGCGCTCGACCCCGGCGTCGGCCAGGGCCAGCCGGATGCCGCGGGCGATGCCGTCCCGGTTGGGGGCGGTGGCGTGGGCGGCGTCGCAGCTGAGGCCGTAGCCGAGCACCTCGGCGTGGATTCGGGCGCCGCGGGAGAGCGCGGAATCCAGGCTCTCCAGGACGAGGATGCCCGCGCCCTCGCCGGTCAGGATGCCCTGGCGGTCGCGGTCGAACGGTCGGACCACGTCCGGGGTGAGCGCGCCGAAGCGCTTGAACAGGGCGAAGGCCTTGCGGCAGACCGCGTCGGCGCCGCCGCACAGCGCGATGTCGACCTCGCCGGAGCGGATCGCGTCCAGCCCGTAGCCGATCGAGTAGTTGCCGGCCGCGCAGGCGGTGGTGATGGTGGTCGGCTCCACGTTGGGCATCCGCAGTTCGCGGGCGATCGCGGTGCTCAGCCGGCCGGCGTTGATCCGGCGGGACAGCACCGGGTCGATCGCCTTCGGGCTCCCGGCGGCCAGCTCCTGCTCCACCAGCAGCCCGATGTCGTGCGACTCGCCGTCGGTGGTGCCGACGCTGATCACGGCCTGGCGCTCGCCGAGGTCGTCCTCGGTCAGCCCGGCGTCGTCGACCGCCATCCGGGCCGCCGCGACGGCGAACTGGCCGGCCCGGCCGATGTCCTGGAGCGGGACCCGGTGGATCCAGCGCTCCGGCTCGAAGTCGGGGACCTCGCAGGCGATGTTCTGGCCGAAGCCCTCGGTGTCGAAGCGGGTGATCGGCCGTGCGCCGGAACGGCCGGACCGCAGCCCCGCGGTGTACTCCTCGATGCCCGTGCCGATGCTGGAGATCGCCCCGAGACCGGTGAGGACGACCCGGCGGCGCCCGGCCGGCGTACCGGACCGGGGGGCCGCTGGTGACTGTGCGGTGGATTCCATGGGACCTCTCCTGGAGCGCGGTGTGGAGCGGTGTGGAGCGGTGTGGAGCGGTGTGGAGCGGGAGGGGGTGCGTACGGGGTGCGGGTGGTACGGACGGCGCGGGCGGCGCGCGGGCTACCAGCCGGCGGCGGCCGCCGTCACCTCGTAGGTGGCCGCCACGTTCACCATCTTCGGCAGCTCGTTCATGTCGATGACGATGGAGTACTCCATCTCCAGCGCGCTCAGCACGTCGATCAGCTTGAGCGAGTCCGCGCCCAACTCGTCCACGAACAGGGCGGTGTCGGCGAACTCGGTGTGGACGTCGATGTTCTCGGCGATGATTTCGCGGATACGGGCGAGGCGTTCGGGCGCAACCGTCGTCATTTCTCGTTTCCTCCGTTTTTCCAGGCGTCCGGAAATCTGCTTCCGGCCAGAAAGCTAATGAGCGCCGATGACGGGTCGATGACGTTCAACTGACGTCTGGTTCAATCCAGTTGTTGCAGGCTGAGCGGGCGCAGGTCGGTCCAGTTGGCCTCGACGTGGGCGACGGCGGCGGCCCGGTCGGTGGCCTCCAGCGCGACCGACCAGCCGGACGGGACGGCGGCGAAGGACGGCCAGAGGGAGTGCTGGCCCTCCTCGTTGACGAGGACGAGGAAGGTGCCGTCCTCGCGGTCGAAGGGGTTGGCCATGGCGGTTCGCTCCTGTGGGTGGCGGTGGTGGGTCGGGGTCAGGGGTGGTCGGGCGGTTCGGGGGCGGCGAGCGCCGCGTCGAGGACGGCGGCGATCGCGGCGGCCGGGCCGGGGTCCAGCAGCTGCTGGTGGCCGGCGTCCACGTCGTGCGGGCGGACGGCCGGACCGACGTACGGCTCCCAGCTCTTGAGCCTGAGGGCGCGCTCCTCCGGGGTGGGGCGGCGGGGGCCGCCGGTGGCCACGAAGAGGGTCATCGGGCAGTCGTCCAGGCGGTGCGGGGTGAAGCGCTGGAACAGCTCCAGGTTGTTCCGCATGACGGCCAGCAGGCGTTCCAGCAGGGCGGGTTGGAGGCCGGCCAGCGGGCCGGGGGTGCGGGCGAGGTGGGCGGCGACGGCCTGCGGGGTGAGCGGGGCGGTGGGGCCGACGAGGGCGGTGGGGTCGACGGGGGCGGGTCCGGCGCCGGCCTCGGCCAGGAAGTCGGCGAGGAACTCGGCGTCGCTCGGCCGGGCGCCGCGGGCGTCGTCGGGGTAGGCGTCCAGGTTGGCCAGCA
This sequence comes from Kitasatospora sp. NPDC059827, assembly GCF_042731675.1. Lineage (NCBI taxonomy): Bacteria > Bacillati > Actinomycetota > Actinomycetes > Kitasatosporales > Streptomycetaceae > Kitasatospora > Kitasatospora sp. NPDC059827. The sequence continues at coordinate 86,138 of NZ_JBHWIV010000018.1, forward strand.
GGGCGACCCGCTCGCCCGCGGCGCGCAGCCGGACCGCCATCTCGTGGGCGACCACCCCGCCGTAGGACCAGCCGAGCAGGTGGTACGGGCCGTGCGGCTGGATCGCCCGGATCCGCGCCAGGTACTCCTCGGCGACCTGGCCGAGGGCGGTGGGCAGCGGGCCGTCGTCGGACAGGCCGCGGGCCTGGAGGCCGTACACCGGCCGGGACGGGTCGAGGTGCTCGGCGAGGGCGGCGAAGGGAAGCGCGAAGCCGAGGCCGCCGTGCACGCAGAACAGCGGGGCGCGGCTGCCGGTGGGGCGGATCGGCAGGACGGGGGCGAGCGGGTCGAGGGCGGGTCGGTCGAGGGCGAGTCGGTCGAGGGCGTCGCCGGTGCGGAGGTCCGCGGGTCCGGCGGCGGCAGCGGCGGCAGCGGCGGCCAGGGTCTCCAGGGTGCGGTGCTCGAAGACGTCGCCCAGGGCGAGCGGGAGGCCGGTCCGGGCGGCCGCGTTGACCAGCCGGATGGCCTTGAGGCTGTCCCCGCCGAGGGCGAAGAAGGAGTCGTCCGGGCCGACCCGGGGCAGGCCCAGGACCTCCTGGACGGCCGCGCAGAGCAGGCGCTCGGCCGGGGTCCGCGGGCCCCGGGTCGAGGCGGGGACGGCGGTGGGCTCGGGCAGCGCACGGACGTCCAGCTTGCCGTTGGCGTTCAGCGGCAGCTCCGGCAGCACGGCGTAGGCGTCCGGGACGAGGTGGCCGGGCAGTGAGCGGGCCAGGTGGCGCCGCAGTTCGGCCGCGGAGGGCGCCGGGCGGCCCTCGGCGGGGACCAGGTAGGCGACCAGTCGGCGCTGTCCGGTGGCGTCGGCGGGGGCCCGTACGGCGGCCCGGGCGACGGCCGGGTGGGCGGCCAGCAGGGCCTCGATCTCGCCGGGTTCGACCCGGAAGCCGCGGATCTTGACCTGCTGGTCGGCGCGGGCGACGTACTCGATCCGGTCGTGCCGGTCCCAGCGGACCAGGTCCCCGGTGCGGTACATCCGGGCGCCGCCGGGTTCGAAGGGGCAGGCGACGAAGCGTTCGGCGGTCAGCGCGGGCCGGCCCAGGTAGCCGCGGGCCAGGCCGGGGCCGGACAGGTACAGCTCGCCGACCACCCCGCGCGGCACCGGGTGCAGCGCCTCGTCCAGGACGTACGCGCCGGTGCCGTCGATCGGCAGGCCGATCGGGACGGTGCCGTCGGCGCGGCCGAGGTCCTGGCCGGTGGCGAAGGTGGTGGTCTCGGTCGGGCCGTAGACGTGGTGGACGGCGGTGCCGGGCAGGGCGGCCCGCAGCCGGTCCAGGTGGTCCCGGGAGTGGGCCTCGCCGCCGGTGAGCAGGGCGCGCAGTGGGGCCAGGGCCTGCGGGCGGGTGTCGGCGAGGGTGTTGACCAGCTGGGTGGTGAGGAAGGCGACCGTCACCCCGGCCAGGGCCAGGAAGTCCGCCAGGGCCTGCGGGTCGGCGGGGCCGGGCGGCTGGACGGCCAGCCGGGCGCCGTGGGCGAGCGGGCCCCAGATCTCGAAGGTGGAGGCGTCGAAGGCGACCGGCGCGAAGTACAGGAAGGTGTCCTCGGCGGTCGGGGCCAGCTCCGGCAGGCCGAGCACCAGGCGGGCGGCGGCGCGGTGGGTGACGGCGACGCCCTTGGGGCGGCCGGTGGAACCGGAGGTGTGGATGACGTACAGCAGGCCGTCGGGGTGGACGGTGACCTCGGGGGCGGTGGCGGGCCGGGTGGCGAGCTCGGCCGCCGTCCCGGGGTCGTCCAGGACCAGCGGACGGACCTCCGGGGGCAGGGCGAGGTCCGCCAGGGAGCGCTGGGTCAGCAGCAGCCGCACGCCGCTGTCGGTGAGCACGCCGTGCACCCGCTCGGCGGGGTGGGAGGGGTCGATCGGCAGGTAGGGGGCGCCGGTGCGGGCGATCGCCAGCAGGGCGGTGACCACCGCCGGGCCGCGCTCCAGGCGCAGTGCGACGGGTGCGCCGCGGCCGGCGCCGTGGGCGGTCAGCAGTTGGGCGAGGCGGTTGGCGTCGGCGTCCAGTTCGGCGTAGCTGGTGTGCCGGAGTCCGTCCGGTCCGGCGTGGACCAGGGCGACGGCCTGCGGGGCGGCGGCGATCCGGCGGTCGACCAGGGTGGTGAGGGTGGTCGGCGGTCCGGTCCGGGTGAGCCGGCGGGTGCCGAGGGCGAGCAGTTCGGCCTGCTCCTCGGGGGTGGTCAGGGGCGGCCGGGAGAGCGGGGCGGTGGGGTCGGCGAGGGCGGCGGCGAGCAGGCGCAGGTAGGCGTCGGCGATCCGGCGGGCGGTGGCGGGGGTGAAGAGGTCGGTGCGGTGTTCGAGGGTGAGGGTGAGGGTGGGCGGGCGGTCGGGGCGGGAGGGGAGGGCAGGGCCGTCGGAGCGGTGGGGGCGGTCGGTGGTTTCGGTGAACTGGAAGGAGAGGTCCCACTTGGCGGTGCGCACCGGGACGGGCTCCTCGGAGACGGTGAGTTCCGGGTCCTCGCCGGGGGCGGCGGTGCGGTGGTGGTGGCCGATCATCACCTGGAACAGCGGGTGCCGGGCCGGTGAGCGCTCGGGGTTGAGCGCCTCGACCAGCCGTTCGAAGGGCAGCTCCTGGTGCTGGTGGGCGGCGAGGTCCAGGTCCCGTACCCGTTCCGCGAGTTGGCGGAAGGACGGGTCGCCGGAGGTGTCGGTGCGCAGCACCAGGGTGTTGACGAACATGCCGACCAGGTCGTCGAGTTGTGCGTCGGTGCGGCCCGCGATCGGGCTGCCGAGCGGGATGTCGGTGCCCGCGCCGAGCCGGGTGAGCAGGGCGGCGAGGGCGGTGCGCAGCAGCATGAAGGGGCTGACCGCCCAGGCGGCGGCGGTGCGGTGCAGCTGCTCGACGAGCCGCGGTGGGAGGGAGGCCCGGTGGGCCGCCCCGAGGTGGTCGGTCCGGGGGCCGCGGGGGTGGTCGAAGGGCAGTGCCAGCTCGGCCGGGAGGTCGCGCAACCGGTCGCTCCAGTAGTGGAGTTGACGGGAGAGCTCGCTGTCCGGATCGTCCTCGGTGCCGAGTCGGCCGCGCTGCCAGAGGGTGTGGTCGGCGTACTGGACGGGCAGCGGCGGGAGTTCGGCGGGCCGGCCGTCGCGGCGGGCCCGGTAGCAGGCGGTGAGGTCGCGGGTGAGCGGGGCGAGCGACCAGCCGTCGGCGGCGATGTGGTGCAGCACCAGGGAGAGCACGTGCCGGTCCGCGCCGAGGGTGAAGAGCCTTGCCCGGAGGGGGAGTTCGCTTTCCAGGTCGAAGCCCTGGGCGGCCTCGGCGGCGAGTGCGGCGGGCAGGTCGGCCTCGGTGCTGCGGCTCACCGGGAGCGGGAGGACGGCCTCGGCGGGGTCGAGCACCCGCTGTTCGGCGACGACCGCGCCGTCGGAGTCGCGGCGGGGGAAGACGGTCCGCAGCGCCTCGTGCCGGGCCAGTACGTCCTGGAGGGCGGCGGCCAGGGCGAAGGTGTCCAGTCGGCCGGAGAGCCGGACGGCCAGCGGGAGGTGGTACAGCCCGTCGGGGGCGCCCAGTCGTTCGATGAACCAGAGCCGTTGCTGGGCGGGGGAGAGCGGGAGCACGGGCGGGCGGGGCCCGGCGGTGAGCGGGGTGCGGCGCCGGGCGGTGGCGGTGGTGGTTCCGGTGTCGGCGGCCGTGGTGGTCGCAGTGGTCGCGGTGGCTGCGGTGGCTGCGGTGGCGCGGTCGAGCCGGGTGGCGAGCCGGGCCGGGGTGGGGGCCTCGAAGAGGTCCCGGATCTGGAGTTCGGCGCCGAGCTCGACGCGGGCCCGGTTGACGATCCGGGTGGCGAGCAGCGAGTGGCCGCCGAGGGCGAAGAACTCGTCGTCGGGGCCGACCTCCGGCAGTCCGAGCGCCTCGGCGAAGGCCGCGCAGAGCAGGTGCTCGGTGCGGTTGCGCGGGGCGCGGGCGGTGGTGGCGTACGCGGGGGCGGGCAGGGCGCGGCGGTCGAGTTTGCCGTTGGTGGTCAGCGGCAGCGCGGGGAGGACGACCACGGCGGCCGGGACCATGTGCTCGGGCAGCCGTTCGGCGGCGAACGCCCGTACGCCCTGGGCGAGTTCCGGTGTCCCGGGCGCGGCCGGGACGACGTAGCCGACCAGGCGCTGGTCGCCGGGCCGGTCCTCGCGGGCCAGTACGGTGGCCTCGGCGACCAGCGGGTGCCGGCCGAGGACGGCCGCGATCTCGCCCAACTCGATCCGGAAGCCGCGCAGTTGGACCTGTTCGTCGATCCGCCCCAGGTACTCCAGGGTGCCGTCCGGGCGCCACCGGGCGAGGTCCCCGGTGCGGTACATCCGGGCGCCGCCGGGTTCGAAGGGGCAGGCGACGAAGCGTTCGGCGGTCAGCGCGGGCCGGCCCAGGTAGCCGCGGGCCAGGCCGGGGCCGGTGACGTACAGCTCGCCGGGTACGCCGGGCAGGACCGGCCGCAGGGCGCCGTCCAGCAGATAGGTCCGCAGGTCGGGGAGGGCGCGGCCGATCGCGCTGCCGCCGCCCCCGGCGGGGGCCGGGGCAGTGGTGGTGCCGGCGGGGGGTGGTGCGGCGGACAGCTCGTGCCGGGTGACGTGCACGGTGGTCTCGGTGATGCCGTACATGTTGACCAGCCGCGGCGCGTCCTGCGGATGCCGGGCGTACCAGTCGGCGAGATCGCCCTGCTCCAGCGCCTCGCCGCCGAACACCACGGTACGGAGGGCGAGTCGGCGCGGTCGTTCGGCGTCGGCGCGGCTCAGCTGCCGGAAGGCGGACGGGGTCTGGTTGAGGACGGTGACCCGCTCCGCGGCGAGCAGGTCGAGGAAGGCGTCGGGGGAGCGCGAGACCTCGTACGGGACCACGACCAGGCGGCCGCCCGACAGCAGGGCGCCCCACAGCTCCCAGACGGTGAAGTCGAAGGCGATCGAGTGGAACAGCGTCCAGACGTCCCGCGGCCCGAAGCGGAACGGCCGCTCGGTGGCGTCCAGCAGCCGGACCACGTTGCGGTGCGGCACCACCACCCCCTTGGGGCGGCCGGTGGAGCCGGAGGTGAAGATGACGTAGGCCGGGTGGTCGGGGCCGACGGCGGTCACGGGGGCGGTGGCCGGGGCGGCGGTGAGGGCGGCGGCGGTCTCCGGGGCGTCGAGTTCGATCCTCGGGAGGTCGGCGCCGGGCAGCAGGCCGGCGGTGGTGACCAGCAGGAGGGGCCGGGCGTCCGCCAGGGCGTGGCCGGTCCGTTCGGCCGGGTGGGCGGGCTCCAGTGGCAGGTAGGCGGCGCCCGCCTTGAGTACGGCGAGGACGGCGACGACCAGCTCGGCGCCGCGCGGCAGGGCGATGGCGACGAAGGACTCCGGGCCGGCGCCGCGGGCGACCAGCAGGTGGGCCAGGCGGTTGGCGCGTTCGTCCAGTGCGCGGTAGTCGAGCCGGGCGTCCGGGGCGGTGACCGCGACGGCCTCCGGGGTGCGGGCGGCCTGTGCGGCGAACAGCGCGGGGAGGGTGGTGTTCCGGGGCGGCGGGGCGGCGTCGACCGGGGCGAAGGGCTGGGCGGCCGCTCCGGGCGTGCCCAGCCGGGCGAGCGGGGTGTGCGGGTCCTCGGCGACCTGCTCCAGGATGCGCACCAGCCGGTCGAGCAGCCGCTCCGCCCCGGCCGGGTCGAGAGCGGAGGGGCGGTGGCCGAGCCGGAGGTCCAGGCGCTCGCCGGGGAAGACGGTCAGGCTCAGCGGGTAGTGGGTGGCGGAGTGGATGCGGGCCGCGCTGACCGTGCCGCCGGAGTCCCGGTACAGCGCCGCCTCGTCCAGCGGGAAGCTCTGGAAGGCGAGCACGGTGTCGAACAGCTCGCCCCGCACCCCGGAGGCGGCCTGCACCTCGGCCAGCGGCAGGTGTTCGTGCGGCATCATCGCCAACTGCTGGGCGGCCAGGGCGGCGAAGAGGTCGCTCGCCCGGCGGTCCGGGCGCAGGTCGGCGCGCACCGGGAGGGTGTTGGCGAACAGCCCGATCATCGTCTCGACCCCCGGCACCTCGGCCGGACGGCCGGAGGTGACGGTGCCGAACACCACGTCCTGGCGGCCGGTGAGCCCGCCGACCAGCAGGGCCCAGCAGCCCTGCACCACGGTGTTCAGGGTCAGGCCGTGGGCGCGGGCCCAGCCGGCCAGCGCGGTGGTGTGCCGCTCGCCCAGCAACCGCCGTACGGAGGAGGGGAGTTCGGGGCGCGAGTCGATCGGCGGCAGGGCCCGGACCGGACCGTCCAGGTCCGCCAGCAGGCCCGCCCAGGCGGTGCGGGCGGCGGCCCGGTCGCGGCCGTCCAGCCAGCCGAGGAAGGACCGGTACGGCGCCGGCGCGGGCAGCGCGGCGGCGCCGGCCGGGTCACCCAGCAGGCCCAACTCCCGTACGGCGAGCGGGAAGGACCAGCCGTCCAGGACGATGTGGTGCGCCGACCAGAGGAAGCGGTGGCGCCCCTCGCCGAGCCGGATCAGGGTGAACCGCATCAGCGGCGGCCGGGCCAGGTCGAAGCGGCGCAGCCGGTCCTCACGGGTGAGCCGCCGGGCCTCGGCCTCCCGTTCGTCCTCCGGCAGGTGGGTGAGGTCCAGCAACTGCCACGGGGGCTCGGTGTCCTTGAGCACGACCTGGACGGGTTCGCCGCTGCGGCGGTGGCGGAAGCAGGCCCGCAGGTTGGGGTGGCGGCGCAGCAGGGCGGCGGTGGCGGTGCGCAGGCGTTCGGCGAGCCGTTCGCCGTCGACGGCGCCCGGGCCGTCCAGTTCGGCGACCAGCTGGAGGGTGTACAGGTCGGGTGCGGCCCGGTCGAAGGAGGCGAGGAACAGCAGGCCCTGCTGGAGCGGGGAGAGGGGCAGGACTTCGCTGATCCTTCCCGCCGAGGCGCCGGAGCCGCCGGAGCCGCTGGCGTCGGGGGATCCACCGGAACCGGGGGATCCACCGGAGTGGGGGGAGTCGGGGGTGTTCGCTCTCGGGCCGCTCGTTCCGGGGCCGCTCGTCACGACAGCTCCTCGTTCAGTTCGAGTTCCAGATCGGCCAGTTCTTCCTCGGACAGCTCGACCAGGCCGGCGCCGGGCTCCGCCGGGGCGGGCTCGACGGTTCCGGTTCCGGGTCCGGATCCGGCCTCCTCGGCCTCCTCGGCCAGCCGGGCGAGGGCGGCGGCGGTCTTGTGGGTGAAGACGTCCCGGGTGGTGAGGGTGAGTCCGGCCTTGCGGGCGCGGCTGACCAGTTGGATGGAGCGGATGCTGTCGCCGCCGAGGGTGAAGAAGTCCTCGTCGATGCCGACGGCGGGGGTGCCGAGCACCTCGGCGAGGAGTTCGCAGAGGATCCGCTCGTGCTCGGTGCGCGGGCCGCGGTGGCCGGTCCGTCCGGCGGGGTCGGGCTGCGGGAGGGCCTTGCGGTCGAGTTTGCCGTTGGGGGTGAGCGGCAGGGCGTCCAGGACCAGCCAGGAGGCCGGGACCATGTAGTCGGGCAGTCGCTCGGCCAGCCGGTGGCGGATCAGTTCGGGGTCGACCCCCGGGCCGGTGAGGTAGCCGATCAGCCGGGGGTTGCCGGAGGGGTCCGGGAGGACGGTGACGGCGGCGTCGGTGACGGGGGTGAGGGTGCGCAGGACGGCTTCGATCTCGCCGGTCTCGACGCGGCGGCCGCGGATCTTGACCTGGTGGTCCCGGCGTTCGATGAACTCCAGTTGGCCGTCGGGGCGTTGGAGGACGCGGTCACCGGTGCGGTACATCCGGGTGCCGTGGCCGGCGAAGGGGTCGGCGAGGAAGGTGGTGGCGGTGCGGGCGGGGTCGTGGAGGTAGCCGCGGCCTACGCCCGCGCCGCCGACGTACAGTTCGCCGGGGACGCCGACGGGCACGGGCTGGAGTTCGTCGCTGAGCACGTACAGCCGGGTGTTGCGGACGGGGGAGCCGATCGGCACCCGGGCGTCGGGGCGGTCCGCCGCGGTCAGCACGGCGTGGGTGACGTCGTCGGAGCACTCGGTGGGGCCGTAGGCGTTCATCATCGGCACGTCGGGGTGGCGGCTGTGCCAGCGTCGGCAGAGGTCGGCGGGCAGGGCCTCGCCGGTGACCACCAGCCAGCGCAGCGAGGGGAGTTCGGGTGCGCTGCCGTCGAGGTCCCAGGCGTCTAGCGCAGCCCGCAGCAGTGCGGGGACGACCTCCAGGACGGCGACGCCCTCCGCCCGGACCAGGGCGAACAGCGCTGTCGGATCGGCGGCCGTCGCGACCCCCGCCACGCGGACGGTGCCGCCGACCACCAGCGGGGCGAGCAGCTGCCAGACCGAGACGTCGAAGGTCAGCGGGGCGTTCTGGACCACGGTCTCGCCCGCCGCGAGGTCGAGGTCCCCGACCTTGGCCCAGAGGTGGTTCATCATTCCCGAGCGCTGCACCATGGCGCCCTTGGGCTTGCCCGTCGAGCCGGAGGTGTACATCACGTACGCGAGGTCGAGCCCGGTGCCGATCGGCGCCGGCAGAGCAGTGGCGGTTCCGGTGGGTGGCAGCGCCAGTGGCAGGACGGTGACCGCGGTGGCGGCCGCGGCGGCCTCCGGGGCGCGGCAGCCCGCGCCGAGCAGCAGGTGGGTGGCGCCGCTGTCGGCCAGCAGGGCGGCGTTGCGGGCCGCCGGTGCGGCCGGGTCCAGCGGCAGGTAGGCCGCGCCGGCGCCGAGCACGCCGAGCACCCCGGCGACGAACGGCGCACCGGGCTCGGCGAGCATCGCGACCACCGAGCCGGTGCCGGCGCCCGCCGCGGTGAGGCCGGCGGAGAGTGCTCCGGCGGCTTCGACCAGCTCCCGGTAGCCGAGCGGGCCGTCGTCGTCCGTCACGGCGACGGCCTCCGGGGTGCGCCCGGCCACCGCGCGGACCCGTTCGACCACGCCGAGGCTCTCCTCGGGGAGCGTGGCGTCCCAGTCGCCGAGCAGGCCGCCGAGTTCGCCGGGGGTGGCGGTGCCGGTGAGGTCGGCCGGGGCGGTGACGTCGATCCGGGCGAGCGGCAGTTCGGGCTGCTCGGCGACGGTGCGCAGCAGGTGCAGCAGGACGGTCGCGAGCCGTTCGGCCTCGGCCCGGTCGAACAGCGCCGGGTGGTGGTCGAGGCGCAGGCGGAGCGCCTCGCCGGGGTGGACGACCAGGCTGAGCGGGTGGTGCCGGGCGTCCAGGGCCTCGGCGTGCACGACCCGGGGGCCTGTGCCGCCGGCCAGGTGCCGTTCGTCCAGCGGGAAGTTCTCGAACAGCACCACGGTGTCGAAGGCCTCGCCGGTGAGCCCGGCGGCCTGGTGGATCGCGGCCAGGCCGAGGTGCTCGTGCGGGAGCAGCGCGGTCTGCTGCTCCTGGAGGGCGTGCAGCAGGTCGGCGAGCGGGGTGGCCGGGTCCAGCCGGGCCCGGACCGGCACGGTGGTGAGGAACATGCCGATCATCGACTCGACGTCCGGCACTTCGGCCGGGCGGCCGGAGGTGACGGCGCCGAACAGCACGTCCTGGCGGCCGGTGAGCCGGCCGAGCAGCAGCGCCCAGCAGCCCTGGACGACGGTGTTCAGGGTGAGGCCCCGGCTGCGGGTCCAGGAGGTCAGGGCGGTGGTCAGCCCGGCCGGTACCTCGGCGTGGACGGATCGCGGCAGTGCGGGGGCCGGGGTCCGCTCGGCGGGGACGAGCAGGGTCGGGCCGTCGAGTCCGGCCAGGGCGGCGCGCCAGGCCGTCCGGGCGGCCTCGCGGTCCTGGGCGGCCAGCCAGGCGAGGTGGTCGCGGTAGGGGGCGGGGTCGGGCAGCCGGGTGACGTCCGCGTCGGGGGAGGCGAGGGCGAACAGCTCGCGGACCAGCAGCGGCATCGACCAGCCGTCGACCAGGATGTGGTGGCTGGTCCAGACGAACCGGTGCCGGCCATCGCCGTGGGTGAGCAGGGCGAAGCGCAGCAGCGGTGGGGCGGCGAGGTCGAAGCGGCGGGTGCGTTCGGCCTCGGTGAGCCGGGCCAGTTCGGCGGCCCGGGCGGGCTCCGGGAGGTCGGTCAGGTCGGCTTCGGACCAGGGGAGCCGGGCGTGTCGCGGGATCACCTGGACGGGTTCGCCGTCGGCCCGGGCGCGGAAGGCGGCGCGCAGGTTGGGGTGGCGGTCGAGCAGGGCCTGGCCGGCGGCGCGCAGGGCGGCCGGGTCGACCTCGCCTTCGAGGTCGGCGACGATCTGCAGGGTGTAGACGTCGACGGCCCGGGCGGCGGCGCGGCCGGAGGCGGCGGTGTCGCGGTCGGCGGAGGTGTCCCCGCCGGAGGTGGCGTCGTGGTCGGCGTGGAAGAGCATGCCCTGCTGCAGCGGGGTGAGCGGCAGCACGTCGGCCAGTGCGGTGCCGGCCCGGGCGAGTTCGGCCTCGTACTCCTCGATCTCCGCCTGGTCGAGCCGGACCAGCGGCAGGTCGGCGGGGGTGTGGCCGCCGGGGCCGGCGTGGCGGGCGAGCAATTCGAGGGCGCGGAACCAGGTCTCGGCGACGTCCCGGGCGTCCTCCTCGGCGACGGTCTGCCCGGCCCAGGCCCAGTTGGCGATCAGGTGGGGGCCGTCCGGCCGGTCCTCGGTGGCCGGGGTGACGTCCAGCAGGTGCGGCAGCGGCAGGCCGGGGTCGGCGCCGGTGCCGACCACGCCGTCCCCGCCGACCGGCTCCCAGTGGCCGCGGTGCCGGGCGTCGAAGCGGCCCATGTAGTTGAAGCCGATCTGCGGCCGGGGCCGGCCGGCCAGCGCCCGGGCGGCGTGCGGGTTGAGGTGGCGCAGCAGGCCGTAGCCGACGCCGCGGTCGGGCAGGGCGCGTAGCTGTTCCTTGATCCGCTTGAGTGCGCCGGCCAACGCGGGCCCGCCGGACCACAGTTCGTCCCAGTCGGGCTCGCCGGGGTCGAGTCGGACGGGGAAGGCGGCGGTGAACCAGCCGACGGTGCGGGAGAGGTCGAGCCGGTCGTCGAGCTGTTCGCGGCCGTGGCCCTCCAGCTCGATCAGGGTGCGGGCGTGGTCGGCGTGGCCGTGGCGACGGCGCCAGTCGGCGACGGCGATGGCGAGGCCGGTCAGCAGGACGTCGTTGACCTCGGCGTGGAAGGCCGCCGGGACGTCGGTGAGCAGTGGGCGGGTGGTTGTGGGGCCGAGTTCCAGGCGCAGGGTGCGCCGGGTGCCGTGCACGTCGGTCTCCGGGTCGAGCCGGTGGCTGCCGATCAGCGGGTCCGGTCCGTCCAGGGTCCGTTGCCAGTGGGCGAGTTCGGCGCCGCGGACCTGGGTGCGGGCCTGTTCGGCGAGCAGCCGGGACCAGGCGCGGTAGGAGGTGCCGACCGGGTCGAGGGCCGGGAGGCGGCCCTCGGCGAGCGCGGCGCAGGCGGCGGCCAGGTCGGGCAGCAGGATCCGCCAGGAGACGCCGTCGACGACCAGGTGGTGGGCGCAGAGGACGAGGTGGGCGCTGTCGGTGCCGGTGCCGGTGCCGGTTCCGGCGTCGCTGTCGCTGTCGGTGCCGGGCGCGGCGGGGATCAGCACGGCCTGGAGCATCACGCCGGCGCCCGGGTCCAGCCGGGCCAGGGCGGCGGTGGCCTGCCGTTCGGCGGAGCCCGGCACGCCGCCCTGGGCGTCTGCCGCGGTGGTGGCCAGCCGGACGCCGGCCAGGGCGCCGGGGGCCGGCACCTCCAGGTGCCACAGGCCGGGGGAGGGCTCGGTGGCCCGGGTGCGCAGCGCGTCGTGGTGGTCGGCCAGGGCGTGCAGGGCGGTGTCGAGCAGGTCGGCGTCCAGTCCGGCGGGGACCCGGACCACCACGTACTGGCCGTACGAGGCCACCGGGCCGTCGAGGCTGCCGGTGTCCTGGTGCAACTGGGCGGCGATCGGGGTGAGTTCGTACGGTCCGGTGCCGTCCTCCTCCTCCCGACCGGCCGGGCGGTCGGCGGTGTCGCCGCCCGCGGCGCGGGCCAGGGCGGCGGCCGTCCGGTGGGTGAACATGTCCCGGGTGGTGAGGAACAGCCCGGCCTTGCGGGCGCGGCTGACCACCTGGATGGAGCGGATGCTGTCGCCGCCGAGAGTGAAGAAGTCCTCGTCGATGCCGACGGCGGAGGTGCCGAGCACCTCGGCCAGGATGTCGCAGAGGAGCCGCTCGCGTGCGGTGCGCGGGCCCCGGCTGCCGTCCCGGTCGGTGGCGGCGGGGCGGGGGAGGGCCTTGCGGTCGAGCTTGCCGTTGGGGGTGAGCGGCAGGGCGTCCAGGACCAGCCAGGAGGCGGGGATCATGTACGCGGGCAGCAGCTGGGCGAGTTCGGCGCGCACCTGGCTCGGCCGGACGTCGGGGCCGGTGAGGTAGCCGATCAGGCGGGGGTTGCCGGAGGCGTCGGGGAGGACGGTGACGGCGGCGTCGGTGACGGGGGTGAGGGTGCGCAGGACGGCTTCGATCTCGCCGGTTTCGACGCGGCGGCCGCGGATCTTGACCTGGTGGTCCCGGCGTTCGATGAACTCCAGTTGGCCGTCGGGGCGTTGGAGGACGCGGTCGCCGGTGCGGTACATCCGGGTGCCGTGGCCGGCGAAGGGGTCGGCGAGGAAGGTGGTGGCGGTGCGGGCGGGGTCGTGGAGGTAGCCGCGGCCGACTCCGGCGCCGCCGACGTAGAGCTCGCCGGGGACGCCGACGGGGACGGGCCGGAGTTCGTCGCTGAGCACGTAGAGCAGGGTGTTGCGGACGGGGGAGCCGATCGGGACGCGGGCGCCGAGTTCGTCGTCGACCGCGATGACGGCGTGGGTGACGTCGTCGGAGCACTCGGTGGGGCCGTAGGCGTTCATCATGGGGACGTCGGGGTAACGGGTGTGCCAGCGTCGGCAGAGGTCGGCGGGCAGAGCCTCGCCGGTGACCACCAGCCATTCCAGCGAGGGGAGTTCGGGTGCGCTGCCGTCGAGGTCCCAGGCGTCCAGGGCGGCCCGCAGCAGTGCGGGGACGACCTCCAGGACGGCGACGCCCTCCGCCCGGACCAGGGCGAACAGGGCGTTCGGGTCGGCGGCGGTCTCCGGGCCGGTGACCCGGACGGTGCCGCCGACCACCAGCGGGGCGAGCAGCTGCCAGACCGAGACGTCGAAGGTCAGCGGGGCGTTCTGGACCACGGTCTCGCCCGCCGCGAGGTCGAGGTCGTCGATCTTCGCCCAGAGGTGGTTCATCATCCCCGAGCGCTGCACCATGGCGCCCTTGGGCCGGCCCGTCGAGCCGGAGGTGAACATCACGTACGCGAGGTCCGATCCACCGCCCAGGGCGGGAAGTTCGGCGGTGCTGTCGGCGTCGGCGGGGTCGGCCAGCGGCAGGACGGTGACCGCGGTGGCGGTAGCGGCCACGGCGGGGTTCGGGGCGGCGTCCGGGGCCGGGGCCGGGCAGTCGGCGCCGAGCAGCAGGTGGGTGGCGCCGCTGTCGGCCAGCAGGGCGGCGTTGCGGGCCTCGGGCGCGGCCGGGTCCAGCGGCAGGTAGGCGGCGCCGACCGCCTGGACGGCCAGCAGCCCGGCGACGAAGGGCACCCCGGGCCCGGCGAGCATCGCCACCACCGTGCCGCGGCCCGCCCCCGCGGCGGACAGCCGGGCGGCCGCTCCGGCGGCCCGGGCGAGCAGCCGGCGGTAGTCGACCTCCTCGCGGCCGTCCCGGACCGCCACCGCGCCGGGGCGCTCGGCCGCGACGGCGCGCACCCGGTCCACCAGGCCCTGGTCGGGTGCGGCCGCGGTGTCCCGGCTGCCGAGCAGCCCCAGCGGCTCGCCGTCCGCCCCCAGGCCGATCCGGCCGAGCGGGCGGTCGGCGGGCATGGTGGCCAGGGTGCCCAGGAAGGTCGCGAACCGGGCCAGGTGGGTGGCGAGTTCGGCGGCGCTGTACATGGCGGGGTTGCCGTCGAGGTGGAGTTCCACGGTGCCGTCGGCGGCGTTCAGGACGGTCAGGATGAGGTCCTTGACGATGCCGGTGGACAGGTTGACCACCACGCCCTGGCAGTGCGGGCCGAAGGCCAGCTCCGGGTCCTGGTCGAGCACGTTGATGAACGGGCCGAAGGCGCGCCGGTCGTCGATCCGCAGGCCGATGTCCCGGCGGATCCGGTCCCCGCGGTAGCGCTGGTGCTGGAGGGCGCGGGCGACCTCGCGCCAGGCCGCGCGCAGCAGTCCGGTGCGGGTCAGCTCCGGCCGGATCGGCACGGCCAGCGGCAGGTAGTTGGCGAGCATGCCGGGGATCGCGCGGCTGACCGCGCCGACCCGGCCGGTGACCGGCAGGGTGAGCAGCGGCGCGGCGGCACCGGTGGCCCGCTGGGTGTAGGCGGCCATCGCGGCGACCATCAGCACCGGCAGGGTGACCTTGCCGTCCTGGGCGAGGGCGTGCAGCGCGGCGGTGGTCTCCGGGGAGAGCCCGACGGTCTCGCGCAGGGCGACCCGGGCGGGGGCCGGCTCCTGCTCGGAGAGCGAGACCAGCTCGGGCAGCGGGCCGTGCCGGTCGGAGGTCAGGCGGTCGGTCCAGTAGTCGCGGTCCCGGTCGACCATCTTGGAGTCCAGGTACCGGCGTTCGGCGTCCAGCAGCCGGTGGAACGGCGGCATCGCCGCGAGGTCCGCGGGGCCGATGTCGGTGCCGGAGCCGGAGCCGTCCGCAGGGCCGTCCGCGGGGCCGGCCTCGGAGCCGGTCGCGGCGGCGAGCCGGGTGTAGCGCCCGGAGAGCTCGGGGTAGATCAGTCCGCGGCTGAAACCGTCCGCGAGGATGTGGTGCATGCACAGGTAGAGCAGGTGCCGTTCGGGGCCGAGCCGGATCAGCGCACCGCGGAACAGCGGGAAGTCGGTGACCTTCATCGGGTCGGCGTGGTCCGCCCGCATCCACTGCTCGGCGGCCGCCAGCGGCTCGGTGTGGCCGGTGAAGTCCAGCCTTTTCAGAGGGAGTTGGGCGAGCGGGCGGATGATCTGGCCGGGCCCGCCGTCCTCCTCGACGAACTGCACCCGCAGCCCCTCGGCCTGGTGGCCCAGCTGCTGGAGGGCCCGTCCGAGCAGGTCGGGGTCGAGCGGCCCGTGCAGGTCGATGTAGTCCGCCATGTTGTAGGCCAGCGGCCCGGCGGCGAACTGCTCGTCGAACCAGATCTCGGCCTGCGCCGCGGTGAGCGGCAGGACCGCGCCCGGGTTCGCCGTCGTTGCTTCGTTCTCCGTCATCCTCGCCTCAGCCCGCGTCGAAATCTCTGGCAACTCTCGGAACCGCCGGAACGCCCCGGCTCAGCCGGTCACCGCGTGCAGCCCGGCGCCGGTACCCGCACCTGCACCCGCACCCGTGTCGGCACCTGCACCGGCACCCGCTCCGGCACCGAGGCCCGTACGGTCGACGCCCGGCAGCAGGCCCTCCGGCCCGATCGCACGGGCCACCCACTCGTCGTGGTAGACGGTGTCCAGGTAGCGCTCGCCGAGGTCCGGCGCGATGGTCACGGCCGTCACCCGCTCGCGCACGCCGCCCGCGCCGTCGCCGTGGTGCTCGTCCAGCCAGCGCAGCGCCCCGCCCACCGCCGTCCCGGTGGAGCCGCCGAACAGGAAGCCGCCGCGCATCAGTTCCCGGCAGGTGCGCACGGTGTCGCGCTCCTCGACGTGGACCGGGAGCTCCACCAGCGAGTCGTCCAGCAGCGGCGGGCGCACGCTGGTGCCCAGGCCGGGGATGTGCCGGGGGGCCGGCGGGGCGCCGAAGGTGACCGAGCCGACGCTGTCCACCGGGACCACCCGTACGGACGGGCGGCGCTCCCGGAAGTACCGGGCGCAGCCCATCAGGGTGCCGGTGGTGCCGGCGCCCACGAACAGCACGGTGAGGTCCGGGAACTGGCGGGCGATGGCGGGCGCGGTGGTGCGGTAGTGGGCCATCCAGTTGCCCGGGCTGAGGTACTGGTTGAGCCAGACCCGCCGCTCGTCCTCGGCCAGCAGCGCCCGGACGTGCCGGATCCGCGCGCCGAGGAAGCCCTCGACCGGGTGCGGCTCGGTGATCACGTGCACCTCGGTGCCGTAGGACTCCATGGCCCGCCGGGTGGCCTCGTTGCAGCGGGAGTCGGTGACGCAGACGAACCCGTAGCCGCGCGCCGCGGCGAGCACGCTCAGCGCCACGCCCATGTTCCCGGAGGAGGACTCCACCAGCGTCGATCCGGGCCCCAGCAGGCCGGCCGCCTCGGCCCGGGCGACCATTTCCCGGGCCGCCTTCAGCTTGATCGACCCGGCGAAGTTGAATCCCTCCACTTTCAGGAAGAGGCGGTGCCCGAAGATCGGCTGCAGATTCACGAAGAGGTCGCTGACCTCGAATTCGTGCGACGCGGAAATGACCGGCACGGGGACTCCTGGCCTTCGGTGACGAATTAGCCTCGGCGGCCAGCCTCCCGCCGCTCGCTGACGAAGGGCTGACGCAGGGCTGACGGACTGCTGACGGGCCGCGCCGATCCGGTTCTCCGCCCAGCTCGGCGTGGTGTGCCGGAAATCCGTCAGTTGCCGGTCAGTTGACCGTCAGCGGGATCGGAAAACGTTTGTTATTCCGTACGTGCACCGCACTTGAACCGCACTTGTGCGGGCCTTCCGTGAGGAGCCCGGTTTGAATCGGCCGTCCGCCATCAGTGAAGTCCTTCCGCTCTCGCCGCTGCAACAGGGACTGCTCTTTCTCTCGGAGTACGACCGCGCGGGCACGGACGTCTACACCGTTCAGCTGGTGCTCGACTTCGAGGAGCTGACCGGCGCCGAGGCCGCGGCGCTGCGCACCGCGGCGGGTGCGCTGCTGGAACGGCACCCGAACCTCAAGGCCTGCTTCCGGTCGCGCCGCAACGGCGAGGCGGTCCAGGTGGTGCCGACCTCGGTCGCGCTGCCCTGGCGGGAGGTCGCGGTGCCGGGCACCGGGGTGGCGGCGGACACCGGGTTCGAGCGGCTGGCCGAGGAGGACCGGCTGCGCCGCTTCGACCTGGCCCGCCCGCCGCTGCACCGGCTCACCCTGGCCCGGGCCGAGGACGGGCGGTGCCGGCTGCTGTGGACCGTCCACCACATCCTGCTGGACGGCTGGTCGATGGTCACCCTGCTCGGTGAGCTCGCCGAACTGGCCCGGGCGGGTGCGGGCGCCGCGTCGACCGTGCTGCCCCCGGCCGCCCGCTACCCCGCCCACCTCGCCTGGCTCGCCGCCCAGGACCGGGCCGCGGCCCGGACCGCCTGGGGCGCGGCACTGGCCGGGGTGACCGAGCCGACCCGGCTGGTGCCGCCCGGCCGCACCCGGGGCGAGGGCGCGGACGCGCTGCCGCGGACCGTCCCGCTGGACCTCGACCCGGCCGTGCCGGAGGCGCTGACCGGCTTCGCCCGGTCCCGCGGCCTGACCGTCAACGCGGTGGTGCAGGGCTGCTGGGCGCTGCTGCTGTCCCGGCTCACCGGCCAGGACACCGTACTGTTCGGCGCGGTCAGCTCCGGCCGCCCGGCCGGGCTCGCGGACGTCGAGCGGATGGTGGGGCTGTTCGCCAACACCCTGCCGGTGCGGGTGGACGTCGATCCGGCGCGCACTCCGGCCGAGCTGTTCGCCGCCGTCCAGCACGCCCAGGCCGAACTGCTGCCGCACGAGCACCTCACCCTCGCCGAGGTGCAGCAGCTCACCGCCGTGCGCGGCGAACTCTTCGACACCGCACTGATGTTCCAGAACTACCCGATGGGCAGCCTGCGACCGGACCCGGGCGCCGGCCCCCGGCCGACCGGCGTCGACATCCGCTCGGCCACCGACTTCCCGCTCACCCTGACCGTCTTCCCCGGCACGCCCTTCGGCCTCGCCGTGAACCACCTGCCGACCCTGGTCGACGCCGCCGAGGCCGGGCGGATCGGGCGCTGCTTCGCCCGGCTGCTGGCCGCCGCGGTGGCCGCGCCCGACCGGCCCTGCGGCCGCCTGGACCTGCTGGACGAGGCCGAACGGGCCCTGGTCGTCGAGCGGCGCAACGCCACCGCGACCGCGCCGACCGCCCCCTGGCTCGCCCCGCTGCTGGCCGACACGGCCGCCCGCACCCCGGACGCGCCCGCCGTGCGGTGCGCCGGGCAGCGGCTGAGCTACCGCGAACTGCACGACCGCGCCGACGAGTTGGCGGAGCGCCTGACGGCCGCCGGGGCGGGCCCGGAGCGGGTGGTGGCGATCGCCCTGGACCGGTCGGTGGACCTCGTGGTGGCCGCCCTGGCGGTGCTCAAGACCGGGGCCGCCTACCTGCCGCTGGACCCGGACCACCCGGTGGAGCGGCTGCACCACATGCTCGCCGACGCCGCCCCGGTGGTCACCCTCGCCCACCGCCGGGTACGCGAACTGCTGCCGGAAGAAGGCCCGTTGTGGGTCCTGGACGACCCGGACGGCCTTCCGGCGTTGACGGCCGGGCGCGGTGCCGTGCGGGAGCCGGCCGGCGACCACCCCGCGTACGTCATCCACACCTCGGGCTCCACCGGCCGCCCCAAGGGCGTCGTGGTGCCGCACGCCGCACTGGTCAACCTCGTCCTGGACATGGCCGGGCGGTTCGCCGTCACCCCGGCCGACCGGCTGCTCGCCGTCACCACCTTCGGCTTCGACATCGCCAACCTGGAGCTGTTCGTCCCGCTCGCCACCGGCGCCGAACTCCTGCTCGCCGACCGGGAGACCGTCCGCGACCCGGCCGCCCTCGCCGAGGCGGTCACCGGCCTGGGCGCCACCGTCCTCCAGGCCACCCCGAGCCTGTGGCAGTCGCTCGCCGCCGAGCACGCCCCGCGTCTGGCGGGGCTGCGCGCCCTGGTCGGCGGCGAGGCGCTGCCCGAACCGCTGGCCCGCACCCTCACCGCGCACTGCGCCTCGGTGACCAACGTCTACGGGCCGACCGAGACCACCGTGTGGTCCACCGCCGCCACCCTGGCCGCGGACCGGCCCGGCCCGCCGCCGATCGGCACCCCGATCGCCAACACCCGCGCCTACGTGCTGGACGGCGCGCTGCGGCCCGTCCCGGACGGCACCTTCGGCGAGCTCTACCTGGCCGGTGCCGGCCTGGCCCGCGGCTACCTGGGCCGCCCCGGCCTGACCGCCGAGCGCTTCACCGCCGACCCGTACGGCCCGCCCGGCAGCCGGATGTACCGCACCGGCGACATCGTCCGCTGGGACGCGGCCGGCCGGGCGCTGGAGTACGGCGGGCGCGGCGACTTCCAGGTGAAGGTCCGCGGCCACCGGATCGAGCTGGGCGAGATCGAGTCGGTGCTGGCCGCGCAGCCCGGTGTGCGGCGGGCCGTCGTCACGGCCGGCACCGACCGGGCCGGGGACGTGCGGCTGGTCGCCCACGTGGTCCCGGCCGGGGTGGACGTCGACGCGCTGCGCGAGCGGGTGGCGGCGCTGCTGCCCGCGGCCATGCTCCCGGCCCGGTACGTCCCGCTGGACGAGCTGCCGCTGACCGCCAACGGCAAGGTCGACCGCAAGGCCCTGCCCGCCCCGCCGGAGGAGCGTCCGGGCGGCGGGCGCCCGCCGGTGGGGGAGCGGGAGGAGCTGCTCTGTGCCGTGTTCGCCGAGGCCCTCGGGCTGGCGCGGGTCGGCGCGGACGACGACTTCTTCGCGCTCGGCGGGCACTCGCTGTCCGCGACCAGGGTGGTGAACCGGCTGCGGGCCGAGCTCGGCACGGACGTCCCGCTGCGGGCGCTGTTCGACGCCCGGACGGCGGAGGCCCTGGCCCGCGGGCTGGCCGGCGCGCCGGAGCCCGCGCCCCTCGGGGCGGCGGCGGCCGCCGGGGCGGGGTCAGCGGGGCCTGCGGGGTCAGCGGGGCCGGCAGGGTCGGTGCGGCCGGTGCTGGGGGCCGCCGAGCGGCCCGCCACCGTGCCGCTGTCCTTCGCCCAGGAGCGGCTCTGGTTCCTGGACCGGATGGACGGCCCGACCGGCGCGTACCACATCCCGTTGGCCGTCCGGCTGGCCGGCCCGCTGGACCGGGGCGCGCTGGCAGCCGCCGTCCGGGACGTGCTGGAGCGGCACGAGAGCCTGCGCACGGTCTTCGCGGAGGCGGACGGGCTGCCCTGGCAGCTGGTGCTGACCGCCGCCGAGGCCGAACGCGCGGGCGGCGGACTGGAGTCGGTGGAGTCGGCCGTGGCCGGACTGCCCGCCGCGCTGGCCGCCGAGGCCGCCCGCCCGTTCCGGCTCTCCGCCCAAGTACCGCTGCGGGCGCGGCTGTTCGTCCTCGGCCCGGAGGACCACGCGCTGCTGCTGACCGTGCACCACATCGCCGCCGACGGTTGGTCGCTCGGCCCGCTGGTGCGCGACCTGGCCACCGCCTACCGGGCCCGCTCCGGGGGCCGGGCGCCCGACTGGCCGCCGCTGCCGGTGCAGTACGCCGACCACACGCTCTGGCAGCGCGCCCTGCTCGGCACCAAGGATGACCCGGACAGCCTGGCCGCCAGCGAACTCGCCTACTGGCGAGCCGAGTTGGCGGGCCTGCCGGAGGAGCTGGAGCTGCCCGCGGACTTCCCGCGCCCGGCCCGGGCCGGGCACCGCGGCGCCGAGGTCCGCGGTGGACTGCCCGCCGCGGCGCACGCCCGGCTCGCCGCACTCGCCCGGGCCGGCGGCGCCAGCACCTTCATGGCCGTCCAGGCGGGCCTGGCCGCGCTGCTCACCCGGCTCGGCGCCGGTACCGACATCCCGCTCGGCAGCCCGGTGGCCGGGCGCTCCGAGGAGGCCGTCCGGGAGCTGGTCGGCTGCTTCGTCAACACCCTGGTGCTGCGCACCGACACCTCGGGCGACCCGGCCTTCCGGGAGTTGCTCGGGCGGGTCCGGGAGACCGACCTGACCGCCTTCGCGCACGCCGAACTGCCCTTCGAGCACCTGGTGGAGGAGCTCAACCCGGTCCGCTCGACGGGCCGCCAGCCGCTGTTCCAGGTGGTGCTGGCCTTCGAGAGCCTCCCGGCGGGAACCGGCGCCCCCGGCAGCGCCCCCGGTGGCAGCGCCGCCGGAGCCGCCGGAGCCGTCGGTGTGCCCGGTGTGCCCGGCGTGCCCGGCGCGCTCGGGGGGCCGCTGCCGCTGATGCCCGGCCTGAGCGCCGAGGTGCTGCCGATCGACACCACCACCGCCAAGTTCGACCTGTCCTTCCAGGTCCGCGAGCGCACCGCCGCGGACGGCGCCCCGGCCGGGCTGGACCTCCTGCTGGAGTACCGCGAGGACCTCTTCACCGCCGACACCGCCGCCCGACTGCTCCGCTCGCTGGCCACCCTGCTCGCCTCCGCGGCCCGCACCCCGGACGCCCCGCTCAGCGCCCTGGAGCTGCTCACCGCCGAGGAGCGGCACGCCCTGCTCACCGCGTGGGACACCCCGCCGGCCCCACCGGTGCTGCCGGGCGCCCGCACCCTGCCCGCGCTGCTGGAGCACGCCGCCGCCCGGCACCCGGACCGCCCGGCGCTGATCGCCCCCGACGCCGTCCCGGCCGGGCCGGGCACCCTGCGGCTGGACCACCGCGAGCTGAACGCCCGGGCCAACCGGCTCGCCCACCTGCTGCTGGCCCGCCGGACCGGCCCGGGCGACGTGGTCGCGCTCGTGCTGCCGCGCTCCCCGCAGCTGGTGGTCGCCCTGTTGGCGGTGCTCAAGACCGGCGCCGCCTACCTCCCGGTGGACCCGCAGTACCCGGCCGAGCGGATCGCCCACCTGCTCGGCGACGCGGCACCCACCCAGGTGCTGACCGTCGAGGGGGTGGAACTGCCCGCGGGCGCGGCCCTGCCCGGGGGCGTCACCCCGCTCCCGCTGGACGCCCCCGGCACGCTCGCCGACCTGGCCGCCCGCCCCGACACCGACCCCGGCGACGCCGACCGCACCCGGCCGCTGACCCCGCAGGACACCGCGTACGTCATCTACACCTCGGGCTCCACCGGCCGCCCCAAGGGCGTCGCGGTGCCGCACGCCGGGGCGGTCAACCTGGTCGGCGCACTGCACCGGCTGCTCGGGCCCGGCCGCCGGGTGCTGCAGTTCGCCTCGTTCAGCTTCGACGCCACGGTGTGGGAGCTGGCCGCCTCGCTGTGCACCGGCGGCGCCCTGGTGCTCGCCACCGACGAGAGCCGGCTCGCCGGGGAGCAGCTGGCCGCCCTGCTGGCCGAGCACGCGGTCGACCACGCGATCCTGCCGCCCACCGTCGCGGCCGGCCTGCCCGAGGACGCACCGCTGCCCGCCGGCCTGCTGCTCGCGGTCGGCGGCGAGGCCTGCCCGCCCGCCCTGGTCGACCGGCTCGCCGGGCGGCTCGACCTGCGCAACGCCTACGGCCCGACCGAGGCCTCGGTCTGCGCCACCTGGAGCGAGCGGCTGCGCCCCGGCGACGCCCGCCCGCCGATCGGCCGGCCGCTCGGCGGCCACCGGGCGTACGTGCTGGACGCGGCGCTGACCCCGTCGCCGGTCGGCGTCACCGGTGAGCTGTACCTCGCCGGGGCCGGCCTCGCCCGGGGCTACCGGGGGCGCCCCGGCCTGACCGCCGAACGCTTCGTCGCGGACCCGTACGGCTCGCCCGGCAGCCGGATGTACCGCACCGGGGACCTGGTCCGGCGCCGGGCGGACGGCGCCCTGGAGCACGTCGGCCGGACGGACCACCAGGTCAAGCTGCGCGGCTTCCGGATCGAGCTCGGCGAGATCGAGGCCGCGCTGGCCCGGCACCCGGTCGTGGTGCAGGCCGCGGTGCGGGTCCGGCCCACCCGGACCGGGGCCCCGCGGCTGGTCGGCTACGTGGTGCCGCTGCCCGGGGTGGCCGCCGTGGACGGTCCGGTGCTGCGGGCCTTCCTCGGCGAGTCGCTGCCCGCGCACATGGTCCCGTCCGCCCTGGTGACGCTGCCCGCGCTGCCGCTGACCGCCAACGGCAAGCTGGACGTCGGCGCCCTGCCCGAGCCGGGGGCTGAGCCGGACCCCGCGCCCCCGGGACGCCCGCCGGGCACGCCCGCCGAGGAGGCCCTGGCGGCCGTCTTCGGGGAGCTGCTCGGACTCGAACGGGTCGACGCGGACGGGGACTTCTTCGCGCTCGGCGGCGACAGCCTGCGCTCGGTACAGGTCGTCGGCCGAGCGGCGAAGGCCGGGCTGACCCTCTCCTTGGCCGACGTGTTCACCCACCGGACGGTGGCGGCCCTGGCGGCCGCCGCCCGGCCCGCCGGGGCTCCCGGGTCGGGCGGTGCCGGGGCCGGTGTCGGTGTCGGTGTCGGTGTCGGGGCGGAGACCGGGACCGGGGACGGGGCCGGGCCGCTCCCGGCGGCACTGCTGGAGCCGGTGCTGGCGATCCGGCCCGGCGGCAGCGCCGAGCCGCTGTTCTGCGTGCACGGCGGGGTCGGCTTCGGCCTGCCGTACGCCGCACTGGCCGCGCACCTGGACCCGGAGCGGCCGGTGCACGCGCTGCAGTCCGACGGCATCGCGGCGCCGGCCGGGCAGTGGCGGAAGCCGCTCGGCGTAAGGGAGTTGGCCACCGCGTACCTGGCCCGGGTGCGGGCGGTGCAGCCGCACGGCCCGTACCACCTGCTGGGCTGGTCCTTCGGCGGGCTGGTCGCGCACGAGCTGGCCGTCCAACTCCGGGCGGCGGGGGAGCCGGTGGCCTTCCTGGCGGCGCTGGACGTGCGGCCGGTGCACGCCGGCGACCCGAACCCGACCGACGAGGAGATCCGAGCCGCCTTCCTGGCCCACCACGCGGCCGGTGGCGGCGTCGACGGGGCGGAGCTGGCCCGGCTGATGGTCGTGATGCGCCACCACACCGACATCGCCCGGGAGTTCACCCCCGGGTGGTTCGACGGCCCGCTGCTGCTGTTCGTCGCCACGGGCGCCGACGGGGCCGACGGGGCCGACGGGGCCGACGGCGATGCCGCCGACGCCGACGCCGCCGACCGCTGGCGGCCGCACCTCGGCGGCCCGGTCACGGTGCACCGGGTGCCTTGCGGCCACGAGGAGATGCTGCACGCGGAGGCGGCCGGGCGGATCGGCGGGATCACCGATGCCGCCCTGCGCCGCCTCCGCTGACGCCCGTGACCTCGGGGTGAGCTGCCCTCACCCCGAGGTCACAGCGACGGGTCCTGCATCAGGATCGCCTGGTACAGGTGGTGGAGCCGGCGGCTCGGTTTGAGCCCCAGTTCCTCGTCCAGCCACTTGCGGGTGCGGTGGAAGATGTCGACGGCCTCCGACTGGCGGCCGCAGCGGTACAGCGCGATCATCAACTGCTCGCTGAACCGCTCCCGTTCGGGGTACTGGGCGAGCAGCTGCTTGAGTTCGGCGACCACCGCGCCCGCCTCACCTGCCTGCAGCTGCGCCGCGATCAGGTCCTCGCGGGCGGTCTTGCGCTGCTCGTCCAGCCGCAGGGCGACGGCTCTGCACCACGGCCCGTCGCTGGTGTCGAGCAGGGCCGGTCCGCGCCACATCCCGAGCGCCGACCGGAGGGTGTCCATCGCTTCGTACGGCCGGTGTTCGACCAGCCCCGCGCCCTTCTCCGCCGTCCGCAGGAAGCGGTACGCGTCGACCGCCTCCTCCGGGACCGTCAGCAGGTAGCCGTTGTCGACGGTCCGGATGAGTTCCTGGTCCGGTCTTTCCAGGCCGAGTTCGGCCAAGGACTTCCGCATGCGCTTGACGTTGGCCTGTAGGGCGTTGCGCGCGTTCTTCAACGGCGCCTCCCCCCACAGTTCGTCGATCAGTTCGTCGAAGGCGACCACCTGACCGGCGTTCAGAGCGAGCATGGTGAGCATGACGCGGTTCTTCTTCGCCCGTAAGCCCACGGTGCGCGGACCGTCGCCGATCAGCAGTGGGCCCAGTATGGAGATGTGCACCAAATTCCCCGTCCCTAGCGGTGAACTCCAGCCACAAGCTTGTCCGTTGTGCCCTCCTGGCGCCACCGTCGGAAGCGGTCGGCTTGTTTGAAGGGGACTGAAAAAGGGGAAAAGCCCGGGTATCATTCGCGCCGGTCAAGTATCGGACACCGGTGGCTCGTCCGGCCATGTACCTTCGTACATGAGTTGGTGGACCTGGGCCACCAGGCCCGCCTGGAGCCGGGACTCCACGCCCAACTTGGCCAGGACGCTCGCGACATGGGCCTTCACCGTGCGCTCGGTGACGTGCAGCCGGTCGGCGATCCCGCGGTTGGAGTGGCCCGCCCCGATCAGGTCGAAGACCTGCCGCTCCCGGCCCGAGAGCGTGCCCACCCGGGCGAGTTCGTGGCGCCAGCGCGCCGAGGCGAGGCCGCCGTCACCGTGCATGCCCCACCACCGACAACCGCCCCCGCTTCCGTGGCGCGTCCCACTGCGGGGGCGTCGTCCTCCCGTCGGGGAGGCGATCCGCGCACCCGCGAACGCGTTTGCGATTCAACAACTCCCGTAACAAACCACCGCTGGCAGTGCGGCGTCAAACCCCTTGCAGCGCTTGATCGGTGGCGCCGTACACGCACCAAGGCGGCCGGGGCGGGCGCGGGCCCGCCCCGGCCGTCCGGCCGGGTGTGACGGCTGTTGCCGAAGTGTCCCGCGCGCCGCCGGGGGCGTTACGGGAGCGTCGTGCGGGCCGCCGCCGCGGCGGTCGCGGCAGCGACGATCGGGGGCATCCGCGGGGCCCTGGCGACCGACTGGCGGGCCAGTCGGGAGGGCCACCAGGTCTTCCAGCCGAGCAGGGTGATCACCGCCGGCAGCACCACGATCCGGATCACCGTCGCGTCCAGCAGCACCGCGCAGGCCATCCCCACGCCCATCTGCTTCATCTCGATGTAGTTCAGCGAGGCCAGCAGGGCGAACACGCAGACCATCACCACCGCCGCGCTGGTGACCACCCCGGCGGTGCGGGTGATGCCCTGCTCGACCGCCTCCCGCAGCGAGAGCCCGCCGCGGGCCGCCTCCCGGATCCGGCTGACCACGAAGACGTGGTAGTCCATGGACAGCCCGAGCAGGATCACGAACAGCATCAGCGGCATCCAGGCCACCACCCGGCCGGTGGACTCGAAGTGCAGCAGGCCCTCGGCCCAGGTGTGCTGGAAGATCAGCGCGAGCGCGCCGAAGGAGGCCGCCGTGGAGAGCAGGTTGAGCGCCACGGTGATCAGCGCGAGGACGACCGAGCGGAAGGCGAGCGCCATCACCAGGAAGGTCAGCGCCAGCGCCACCCCGAGCACCCAGGGCATCTTGTCCATCACGTTCGCCCGGTAGTCCACGTCGTACGCCACGTCGCTGCCGCCGACCGCGAACTGGGCGCCCGCCACCGCGCCGAGGGTCTGCGGGGCGAGTTCCCTGCGCAGCCGGGCCAGCGAGGCGCGGGCCTGGGCCGAGCCGCTGTCGAACCGGGTGCCGATCGCCACCGTGGCCACCGTGCCGTCCGCCGAGGTCCGCACCACCGGCGCCGGGTCGTGGACGAAGAGCCCGTCCTTGAGCGTGCGGCGCACCAACTCGTGTACGGCGGCGCTGAGTTCGGGGGCGTGCCCGGACGGGACCCGGGCCGCCACGGTGTGGGTGTCGGACTGGCTCGGGAAGGAGAGGGTGAGCCGCTCGTAGGACTGCATGGCCGGCATCGACCGGGGCAGGTCGTCGATCCCGGTGGCCTTGAGCTTGAGCCCGAGCGCGGGCAGTGCCAGCACCAGCAGCGCCGCGACCGAGGCCACCAGGGCGATCACCGGGTGGCGCAGCGCGGGCTTGAGCATGGTCGACCAGAGCCGCGGCTTGACCCCGCCCTTCCGGGTGAGCCGCCACACCAGCGGCACCCGGGGCGCGTCCAGGTAGCGGCCGAACCGGGACAGCATGGCCGGCAGTACGGTCAGCGAGGAGATGATGGCGATCGAGACCACGATCACCGCACCGGTGGCCATCGACTCGAAGGCGATGTGCCCGGCGAGGTACAGCGCGGCCATCGAGACCAGCACCACCACGCCGGAGACCAGCACCGAGTGTCCGGAGGTGGCCGCCGCGATCTCGATCGCGTCGGTGTTGTCGGCCCCCAGGGCCCGTTCCTCGCGTTGGCGCTTGAGGTAGAACAGCGAGTAGTCGACGCCGATCGCCATGCCCATCAGGACGATGAACTGGGTCACCGGCCCCGGGTCGGGGATCACCTGCGAGGCGACGCCCCACAGTCCGAGCCCGGCGAGCACCGAGGACAGCCCGAGCACCACCGGGACGCTCGCCGCGACGATCGCGCCGAAGACGAAGACCATCACCAGCAGGGTGACCGGCAGGCTGAGCACGGTCGCCTTGCCGAGGTCCCTGCTCAGCATGTCGTTCAGCCCGGCCTTGATCGAGCCGGCGCCGACCAGTTCCATCCGTACGTCGCCGTGCCCCTGCCTGGCCCCGGCGACGGCGTCCAGCAGCGGCTGCACCCGGTCGGCCGCGGTCTCCGGATCCCCGGCGAGGGTGACCGGGACGAGCAGGGCGGAGCCGTCCGGGGAGGGCAGCGGCTGGCCGATCGAGGCGATCCCCGTGACGCCGCGCAGGCCCCGGGTGGCGTCGTCCACGGCGGCCTGGGCCCGGACCGGGTCGAGCCGGCCGCCACCCCAGGAGCTGACCAGGAGGTTCTCCACGGCGCGCTCCTGGAGGCCGCCGGTGCGGGCGATCGCGGCGGCCCGGCCGGACTCGCCGATCGAGAGGTCGGAGTTGGTGGCCTGCCGGGTGCCGGTGAGGCCGCCGACCACCAGCGCGCCGACCACGAACGCCACCCAGAGCGCGATCGCCCACCACGGGTGGACCGCGCTCCACCGGGCCGCCCTGGTGATCACGTTCCTGCCTTCCACGATCACGTTCCCCTCCTCCTCGGCGGAGTCGACCGGCCCGGTACGGGGCGGGCCGGGGGCCCGGCCGCGCGGTGCGGTGCGTCCCACCGAAGGAATCTAGTGACGATCCGGCCCGCGGCCACGGGTGCAACTACGCCGATTCGTGGGGGAGTTTCCTCTACTTGACACCCTGTCGGTGCCGCTCGGGGCCGGATCCCGCGGGTGCTCCTGGATACCACACGCCCCACGCGACGTCGAAGGGCCCGGCGCCGAGCAGGGCCACCGACCCGGCGTACGCCTCCGGCTCGTGCGGCAGGAGCAGGTCGGCCACCCGCCACGGTCCGGCGAGCCCGCCCGGGGCCGGGGCGTGCACGGTGGCCTGGACGGCGGTGTGGGCCACCGGGAGCGCCAGGCCCTCGGTGAGCCGCCCGCCCGAGGCCTTCACGCAGGCCTCCTTCCTGGTCCACAGCCGGGCGAACGCCGGGCGGCCGCCCCGGGCCACCAACTCCCGTTCCTGGCACGGGAAGAAGCGCCGCGACAGCCGTTCGACGTCCCGCCCGGAGCGGAGCAGTTCGAGGTCCACCCCGACCGGCCGCCGGGCCACCGCGAGCAGGGCCAGCTCCCCCGAGTGGGACAGGCTGAAATGCAGGCCTGGCGCGTCCGCGACGGCCGGCTTGCCCCAGCGGCCGCGGGTGAAGCGCAGCCGCTCCGGCGGGCGGCCCAGCCGGGCGCCGAGCAGGATCCGGGTGGCGGCGTGCGCGACCACGAAGCGGCGCCGCAGCCCGGGCAGCAGGCCGCTGCGGGCCCGGGCCCGCTCCTCCGGGTCGAGCAGGCGTTCCAGCGCCGCGAGGTCGGGCCGGGCCGGGTGGCCGGGGTGGGCGAGGTGGGCCGGGTCGGCCGGGTGGCCTGGGTGGCCTGGGTGGCCCGGGTGCGCGAGGTGGCCGGGGTGGGCCGGGTCGGCCGTCCGGCCGCCGGACAGCGGGATGCGCCAGACCTCGACGGTCCCCCGGGCCCGGTTCGGTGCCGCGCCCGTCGTGTGCGGCGCCGGTCCGTGCCGGTTCAGAGCCGGTCCACCTTTCCGGTGTGCAGCCCCTGGAAGAGGTTGAGCTTTTGGACGTTCCTGGTCCCCTCCATGAACTCCACCCCGCGGGCGTCCCGGGCGAGCTTGTCCAGCAGGGGGTGGTCCAGCCGGGCGCCGGGGCCGAAGAAGCCGGGCGCGCGCAGGGTGACCTCCTCGGCGACCTGGCAGGCGCGCGCCTTCGCGGCCGAGGCGAGGTACCCGTCGGAGGGGCGGCGGTCCACCGCGAGCGCCGCGCGGTGGGTCAACCGCCGGGCGGCGTCGATCCGGCGGCCCAGCTCCTCGTGGGCGTCCCGTTCCGCGCCGCGCAGTTCCTTGCGGTTCTCGCCGACGTACTCGTGCGCGGCCCGGGCGATGCCGAGGGCGACGGCGGCGACGGTCGGCCGCAGCCGGTTGAAGACCGAGACGATGCCCCACATCCCGCGCCGGGTGGGCGGCAGGTGGGCGCCCAGCACCCGGTCGGCCGGGACGTGCACCCCGTCGAGGACCAGCCGGCTCAGCTGCACCCCGCGCAGCCCCAGGGTGGGCAGCGGCTCGGCCCGGTAGCCGGGGTCGGCGGCGTCCACCAGGACGGCCAGCACGCCGAGCCGCTCCGTCCCCGCGACCCGGGCGAACACCACGCCCAGGTCCGCCCGGGCCGCGTTGCCGACGTAGCGCTTCTCGCCGTCCAGCCGGTACGAGCCGTCGCCCAGCGGGGTCAGCGTGGTGGTCATCTCGCCGATGGCGGAGCCGCGGTCCGGTTCGGTGAGGGCGAAGCAGGTCCAGCGCGGGCGCTCGGCCAGCCGGCTGTACACCCGTTCGCGCTGGGCCGGGCTGCCGAGCACGCCCAGCAGCACGCCGGTCATCGAGGGGCCGGGGGCGCCGAGCATCATCCCGGCGTCGCCGCGGGCCAGTTCCTCGCACAGCACGGCCCGCTCCAGGGTGGCCAGGCCGTGCGCGGGGCCGCTGCCGGGCTCGGGGTCGGCGCGGTCCCAACCCGGGGGCGTGAGGTGGCCGGCCAGGAAGCGGACGGCGGGCAGGTCCAGGGAGCGGTGCACGGCCTCCGGGTCGCGGTCCAGTTCGAGGGCACCGGCCCGGAGTTCGTCGGCCCACCGGCGGACGTGGCGGTGGGCGGTCCGCAGGGGGTCGGGCAGGATGCTCACGGCGTTCTCCCGGCGGTGTCGCGGGCCGGGCCGTGGGGGCCCTCGTCCTCGGACGGATGGGGCTCGGACAGGTGGTGCTCGGACGGGTGGTGCTCGGACAGGTGGTGCTCGGACGGGTGGTGCTCGGACAGGTGGGGCTCGGACGGGTGGTGCTCGGACAGGTGGGGCTCGGACGGGTGGAACTCGGACGGATGGGGTGCGGCCGGGCCGGGCCAGCCGCAGTAGGCGTCGGCGAGCAGCTCGGAGGCGTGGGCGTCCCGGCCGGGCCCGTCGGCGGTGAAGCCGTGCGCGCCGAGCAGTCGCAGCAGGGCGCGGTCGACCTCGGTGATCTGCGCCTGCAACCGGGCGAGGGCGCGGGCGTCCAGGGGGTGGGTGCCCAGGGGGTGGGTGCCCAGGGGGTGGGCCTCCGCCTCGTGGGGGTCGCCGGCCAGGTCGTCCAGCACGCCGGCGATCTCCAACTGCTCGATCAGGGCGTCGGCGAGCGCGCCCTTGACCAGCTGCTGGAGCAGCAGCGAGGTGCCCTCGACGGTGCGGGCGGCGAGGTGGGCGACGCAGGCCTCGCGCAGCCGTTCGGAGGCGCCGAGCCGCAGCCAGGCCAGGCCGGTGGCCCAGGTGTGCGGGTCCGCCCCGGCGGGGGTGGGGTCGGATGCCGTGGTGGTGGCGGGCGGGAGGACGGCCAGGCCGGGGGCCGGGGCGGGCACGGGGGCGGATGCCGGGTCCGGGGTTGACTCCCGGTAGCCGTCCAGGAGTTCGCGGGGCACCACGGCGTGGCCGCGCGGCCCGCGCGGCGGCGCGCCGGGGGAGAGCGCCCGGGACAGCAGGGTGAGCGCGGGGACGAGGCCGTCGCCGCGGGCGTTCGCCCGGGCCTGCCGCCAGTGCTCCCGGACCTCGGCCGGAACGGTCATCCGTGTCTCAACTCCCCGGTGTCGAGCGTGCAGTAGGCCAGGACGTCGCGGTCCCGGTCGTAGTCGGCGACCACGACCGGCCGGCCGACGGCCCCGGTGCCGGCGGCTCCGGTGCGGGCCACGGCGTCGAGCAGGGCGGCCCAGCTCCCGGTGGCCGGGCGGCCGACCTCCCCTTCGGTCAACGGGCCCTCCCGTAGCGGAAGTTCGGGGCAGTCGGCGAGGCCGGAGCCGGCCGCCACGGCGGCGCCCGCCGGCCAGTGGGCGAACAGCTCGGGCCCGGGCCGCCCCTGGGCCTGGCCACCGAGCGGCCGGTCGCCGCCCTCCCAGCGCAGCAGCAGTGCCACGGCCGCGTCGCCGCGCAGCTCGGCCGGGGACGGCCCGGCGGGCAGCGGGAACGGCTGGGTGCCCTGGTCCACGGTCAGCAGCAGCAGGCGCGACCAGCCGCACCGCCGGGCGTACTCCACGGCCACCCGCAGCGCGCTGAACGGTGTCAGCGGGCCCTGGTCGGACAGCGCGAAGGCGAGCGGCCCGCCGGGCAGCCGCCCCCGGACGCAGGAGGCGACCAGCTCGGTGTGCTCGAAGTCCGGTGCGGCGTAGGCGATCACCGCCAGCTCGGGGGCGTCCTCCCGGTCCAACGGCCCCAGTGCGTCCAGCGCGCCGTACGCCAGCTCCACCGAGGTGCGCCGCCCGGCGGCGGCGAACTGGGCGCGGTCGAAGGAGACCCGGTACGGCGCCCCGAGCTCCTGGTAGAAGTCCTCCCGCGCGTCCCCCGGCCGGTACGGCGTGCTCCGCCCCGGCGGGGCGTACCCGGCCGCCCGGACCAGTCGGGGCAGGGCCGGGGGACCGGCCGGGTGCGGGCGCCGGACGGCTGCGGTCGCGCGGAACACGGTCAGGCGCCCGCTTCCTCGGCGACGAAGCCGGCCAGCGAGCCCACCGTCTCGAAGTGGGTCATGTCCAGCTCGTCGGCGTCGAACTGCACGTCGAGGATCTCCTCGATGGTGATGAGCAGTTCGAGCGCGCTGCTGGAGTCCAGGCCCAGCTCGTCGAAGAGGCGGACGTTCTCGTCGGCGCCGGACACGTCCTTGTCGAGGACCTCCGAGAGGCCCTTGCGGACGGCCTCGACGAACTTGGGGTCGGTCGCGGTCTCGCTCATGCGGTACTCCTCGCTCTGCTCCCGGCCGCCGGTCGACGGCCGGGTGGGTGGGTGGTGGGGCGCTGTGTGGTGGGGCGGTGCGCGACGGGGCGCGGGGCGGCGGGCGGCGGGTCAGTCGTCCTGCCCGACCGGCCGGTACAGCCGCTGGCCGGCCAGCAGGGCGCCCACGTCGTCGCGCTCCCGGATCAGGTGCGCCCGGCCGTCCAGGACCAGCACCTCGGCCGGGTAGCCGTGGCTCAGGAAGTGCACCGGCGAGGCGGTCGGCCCGTACGCACCGGAGCGCTGCACGCCGATCAGCTCGCCGGGCCGCAGCGGCGGCATCGGGACCTTCTTGCCGATCACGTCGTTGGGCGTGCACAGCGGCCCGGTGACGTGCCAGGGCTCGGTGGCGGGCTCGTCCAGCCGTTCCAGCGCGGCCATCGGGAAGTTGCGCTTGACGTACGAGCCGATGCCGACCGCCGCCATGTGGTGGTTGGTGCCGCCGTCGGTGACCGCGAAGTTCTCGCCCATCGAGGTCTTGGTGTACCGCACCCTGGTCACGTAGGTGCCGGAGGCGGCGACCAGGAAGCGGCCCAGCTCCATGATCAGCCGGGTGTCGGGGTGCCGCTCGGCGAAGTCCTCGATCAGCGGGTTGAGTCCGGCCGCCAGCGCGGTGACGTCGAGGTCCTTCTCGTTGTCGAAGTAGGCGATGCCGAGGCCGCCGCCGACGTCCACCGTCTCCAGCGGGAAGTCCAGCTCCGCGGCGAGCCGTTCGGCCAGGTCGAGGATCCGCCGGGTGTTCTCGACCACCGACTCCTCGGACAGGATCCGGGTGCCCAGGTAGACCTGGACGCCCATCAGCCGCAGGTGCGGGTAGCGGCCGGCCAGGCCGCGGCCCTCGGCCAGCAGCAGTTCCTCGTCGGTGCCGAACTGGCGCGGCTTGCCGCCCATGGTCAGGCCCGAACCCTTCACCTGGAAGCTCGGGTTGACCCGCAGCGCGACCCGCGCGACGACGCCGCGCTCGGCCGCCAGCTCGTCGATCAGGCCCAGCTCCCCGACCGACTCGCAGACGATCGCGTGGATCGACTGGTCCAGGCAGGCGGCCACCTCGGCGCGGCTCTTGCCGGGGCCGAGGAAGATGATGTCCTCCGGGCGCACCCCGGCCCGCTGGGCGGTGACCAGCTCGGTCAGCGAGGACACCTCGGCGCGGGCGCCGCAGCTGTGCAGCAGGGCGCAGACCGAGATGTTGGGGTTGGCCTTCAACGAGTAGAAGACCTCCAGCGCGGGGTGCAGCGCCGCGCGCAGGCCCCGGAAGCGGGTGGTGATCTCCTCGCCGTCGTACAGGTACAGCGGGGTGCCGAACTCCTCGGCCAGCTCGGTGATCCCGAGGCCCTGCACCTCGAATGCGACGCTCACGCTCAGCTCCGTTCCGGGAAGGCCGCGAGGCGGCGGGTGATGTCGGTGTCGATCGCCGCGATCTCCTCGTCGGAGCCGCCGACCAGGACGCCGTACAGCCGGCCCTCGAAGCCCTCCGGGCCGTCCGCGGCCGTTCCGTGCGCGGCGTTCACGGTGGCGTAGTTGTTGACGAACAGCCCGCGCGGCCGCGCGGACCGCCCGTCCGACGGCAGCCCGGTCGGCGAGAGCCCGTCCAGCAGCAGCCCGCCCAGCACCTCGGCGATCCCGGCGAAGGGCAGCGGGCGGGTCAGCCGCAGCGGGTAGTGCCGGGCGACGGCGACGTCCCCCGGCCCGGCCAGGCCGCCCTCGTGCACCACGTTCTGGTAGGTGGACATGTTGTTCCGGGCGTTGATCTCGATCACCGGGTACAGCCCCTCGTCCGGGTCGACCATCGCGTCCACCCCGACCACACCGAAGTAGCCGTCCGCGGCGAGCCGTTCGCCGAGCCGCAGCGCCGTCGCGGCGATCTCCTCGACCTGTCGCCCGGAGAGCCGGGCCGGGATGCGGTGGCCCTTGTGCACGCCGCCCTCGGTGAGCAGCTCCTTGACGAAGTCGAAGTGCACCGAGCCGTCCCGGCCCACGGTGAACTGGTAGTTGAGGTCGCAGCGCTTGGCGACCCATTCCTCGACCACCAGCGCGGTGCGCGGCTCCCCGCCCCCGCTCCGGGCGGCCTTCTCGGCCTGCTGGACGGCCATCCGGTGCAGCCGGCCGAGCCGGGCCGCGGAGTCCAGCACCACGATGCCCTTGCCGGACACCCCGAAGGCGTCCTTGAGCACCACCGTGCGCCCGGCGTCCAGCAGTTCACCGGCCGCGGCCACCGCTTCGGCCAGCTCCGCCAGGGTCTCGCAGGCCCAGCCGCGGGCCTGGCGGATGCCCAGCTCGTCGGAGAGGCGCCGGCTGTACACCTTGCTGTTGACCCGCTTGCACACGGCGGCGGCGGGGGCGGCCAGGGCGAGCCCGGTACGGGCGGCCAGCTGCTCCTCGACCGCCGAGACGCCGTGGGCGGTCAGCCGGGCGCCCTCGCTGGTGAGCCCGGCCAGGGCGTCGAGCAGGGCGGGGTCGGCGAGGGCGTCCTCGCTGACCGTGCGCTGCGGGTCCTGGGCGGCCACCACGTGCACGGTGGGCAGGGCGAGGCCGAGGCCCTCCAGGTAGGCGCGGTAGCCCTCGTCCGGTGCGGTCTTGAGCACGACGTGGTCGCCCTTGCCGCCGAGCAGCAGGGTGAACTCGTCCATCCGGTTGACCACCGCGCTGCCCGCGTGCGAGGCGACCCGGGGCAGGGCCGGTTCGCCGAGCGCCCAGTGGTTCTCCACCTCGAAGTTGCCCAGGAACACCAGCGGGGTGTCCGCGGAGCCGGTGACCGCGCGCTTGAGCCGCGCGCCGAAGCCGGCGGAGGGAAGGTGCATGTCGACCTCGTCCGTTTCTCGTGTGCGCCCGGTGCCCGACGGGCCGGTCGGTGCTCGACCGGTCCGTCGGTACGGGAGGGGCCCGGTGGTGCCGGAAGGGCGTGTTGGTGCCGGAGGGGCGCGTCAGTGCTCGAACACCATGGCGGCGAAGGTCGCCCCGAGCCCCACGCTGGTCATCAGGTAGCGGTCGCCGGGGCGCAGCCGCCCCAGCTCGGTGGCCTTCTGCAGGTTGATGAAGGGGTCGGCGCAGAAGCAGTGGCCGGTCTCGCCGACCAGGTCGAGGAAGACCTTCTCCAGCGGCAGCCCGAGGTCCTTGCAGACGCCGATCCAGGACAGCCGGTTGACGTTGTGCGGCAGCACCAGCGCCAACTCGTCGATCCCGCAGCCCGCTTCGGCCAGCGCCGCGTCGATCACCTCGCACAGGCCGGGCCCGTAGAGGTCCTGGAACTCCTTGGCGGCGACCTCGCCCATGATGAACTCGTCGCCGAACCGCGGGTAGGTGCGCGCCGCGTAGCCCGTCATCCGGTCCGGGCCGGAGCGGTCCGCGCTCACCAGGACGGCGGCGGTGCCCTCGCCCATCACGGTGACGTCCGGGATGGACTGGGTCTGCGCGGTGCAGGCCTTCTCCCCGGCGACGACCAGGGCGAGCGCGTTCGAGTCCGGGTCGGCGGCGAGCAGGGTGCCGGCCAGGTCCAGGGCGAGCAGGCCGGAGGCGCAGGCGTGGTGCGAGACGACGAACGCGGCGGCGTGCTCCAGGCCGAGTTCGGCCTGGAGCGGCCCGAGCGAGGTCAGCGGGTACGGCAGCGGCGAGGGCATGGTGCGGGCCTGGAGGACGTACTTGACGCGCTGTTCCTGGCCGCGCAGTTCGACCAGCTTGGTCGCGGCGCGCAGCAGCAGCTCGGTCTCGGTGGCCGCCGGGTCGCGGCACACCTCGGCGAGGCCGTAGAAGCGCTGGTAGCGCCGCAACTGGACGTCCGTCAGCTGGAGTCGCTGCTGGAAGCGGGCGATCGGGATGGTGTCGGGAAGGCAGCTGGAGACCGCCGTGATCGACGTCATGCCCACTACGGTGGCGCGCGGCGCTGACGGGCAGCTGACGCCGGGCTGACCGTCTCCGGCCCCCACCGCCCGCCCCCACCGCCCGGTGCCGACCGCCCGGTGCCGACCGCCCGGCGTCCCCGCCCGGGGGTCACCGCACGGCTCGGCGTATCGCCTCCAGGGCGAGCGCGGCCGCGGCCAGTGCGGCGGCCAGCCCCGCGACCGCCGCCGGGGCCGGGGCGCGGTCTCCGGAGACGCCCAGGAAGTCCAGCCCGGAGACGTGGTTGACCATCCCGTACCAGAGCATCGGGTAGACGGTCTGGAACAGCCGGGGCCCACGGCTGAGGCTGCCGCAGAGCAGGGCCAGGGCGGGCACCAGCAGCGCGCCCGCCACGGCGCCCAGCGCCGCCCGGGACTGCCCGGCGGCGGCCAGCCGCAGGGCCGGCACGGCCGTCACCGCCAGCGCCGGGACGATCCCGGCGAGCAGCCCGGCCAGCCCCCGGCGCAGTGGGGACGGGCAGGCGGCGAGCAGCTGCTCGGTGCTGCCGCCGTCGGCCCGGTGGCCCATCCGGGCCCAGAGCAGCATCGGCCAGAGCACCGCGAACGGCAGCACCGCGTGGCTCGGCCCGTCCGGTGCGACGGCCGCCGCGGCCACCGCGAGCAGGGCCGCCCCGGCCCACCAGAGCCGCTGCCCCCGCACCAGGATCCGCAGCTCCCCGAGCAGCGCGTCGAAGTCGATCCGCCCTTGCCGGGGAACGGCCGGCCGGGCCTGCTCCAGGGCGAAGCCGGCCGCCGCGGACGGGGACCCCGCCGCACCCCCGCCCGGCCCGCCGGCGACGCCCGGCCCCCTCGGGACGCCCGGCCGCGCCGGCCGGCTGCCCCGCCGGGCCGGATCCCCGTCGAAGCGCCGGAACCAGAGCGCCCCGACCAGCGCGATCCCCACCGCCGCGCCGACCAGCAGCACCCCCGTGGCCGCTGGTCCGCCCGCCTCGCCGGGCCCGAGCCCGGGCCAGTCGAAGGTGCCGAGCACCCGGTTGTCCGCCGTCAGGCCCACGCCGAACTCCACCCCGGCGACCGGCCGCCCGCCCGCCGCGAGCGACTCCCGGATCGAGGCGGTGATCCGCCGCATGCCCAGCAGGTCCGGCCCGCCGCCGGCCTGCGCGCCGAGCACCGTCACCAGCCAGACCGCGAACCAGACCGCCGCTCCCGGCCCGCCGCGCAGCCCGGGCACGGTGTCGAAGAGCACCGCGCACCCGGCCACCGCGGCCAGCAGCGGCAGCGTGATCAGGATGTACGGCAGCAGCAGCCGTACCGCGTCCACCCGGCCCGAGTCGCCCTTGACCAGCTGCACCGCGAGCGCCGTCCCGGCGAGCGCGAGCAGCATCGAGCCGAACAGCAGCAGGTTGCCGACGAACTTGCCCGCCAGGTAGCCCGCCCGGCTCAGCGGGGTGGCGGCGAGCAGCCGCCCGACACCGCTCTGCTCGTCCCGCCCGATGCTGCCCCGGGCGATCCCGAAGCCGGCCAGCGAGAGCCAGACCGCGCCGCCGAGCGCGGTGACCGTCCCCACGTAGCCGCTGGTGTAGCGGCCGTGCAGGTCGGTCACCTGGAACACCTCCCAGCGGGAGTCGCCCACCGGCGCGGCGAGCAGTCCGAGCGCGAGCGTGCCGAGCAGCACCACCAGGTAGCCGGGCCGGCGCCGGCGCTCCCGGAAGTCGGCCAGGGCCAGCGCCCCGATGCGCGTCACCACGCCCTCACCGCCTCCGGCTGCCCGGGCACGGCCCGGTCGGCGGTGAGCAGCAGGTAGGCGTCCTCCAGCCGGGGCGGTACGGGCCGCGCCCCGGGCGCGGGCGCCTGCCGGGAGAGCACCCGGGCCCGGACGCCCTCCGGGGTGCGGGTGGTGCCGCCGACGGGGAAGCGCGAGCGCAGCGCCGGGAGCCCGTCCGCGGCGACGGTCAGCTCCCAGACGGAGCCCTCGGCCCCGCGCAGCAGCTCCTCCGGACTGCCGTGGTGCAGCAGCCGGCCGCCGCCCATCACCGCGATCCGGTCGGCGGTGGCGGCGACGTCCGGGACGATGTGGGTGGACAGCACGACGATCCGGTCGGCGCCGAGCCCGCTGAGCAGGCTGCCGAAGCGCAGCCGCTCCTCCGGGTCGAGCCCGACCGTGGGCTCGTCCACGATCAGCAGCGCCGGGTCGTTGAGCAGCGCCTGGGCGATGCCGACCCGTTGGCGCATCCCGCCGGACATCGCGCCGAGCCGCTGCCCGGCCGCGCCGGTGAGGTTGACCAGGTCGAGGAGCTGCTCGATCCGGGCCGCGGCGGAGCGCCGCCGCAGCCCCTTGGCGGCGGCCAGGTAGGCGAGGAACTCGCGGGCGGTGAGCTGCGGGTAGACGCCGAAGTCCTGCGGCAGGTAGCCGACGGCGCGGCGCAGCGGCCCGGGCCGGCGGGCGATGTCCACCCCCTCCCACAGCACCCGCCCCGAGGTGGGCCGGGTGACCGTGGCCAGGATGCGCATCAGGCTCGACTTGCCGGCGCCGTTGGCGCCGAGCAGGCCGAGCACACCGGGCCGGAGCGTCAGCGAGAAGGAGTCGACCGCGCGTCTGCCGCCGCGGTACTCCTTGGTGAGGTCGAGGATCTGGAGTTCGGTCACGTCCCGAATGCTTCCGTCCGGGCCGTGCCCGCACATCTGCCGTTCGGCAGATATCCGGCGGCTCCCGGCACCGGATCGCGCCGGGGAACGCCGGAGGGGTGTGCCGTTCGGCACACCCCTCCGATGATCAGATGCCGGATCAGATGTCAGTCCTCGTCGCCGAAGTCGCCTTCGAGGTCGCCGCCGAGGTCGCCCCCGGCGTCACTCCCGTCCGGGGTGCCGCTGATCGCGTACCCCTGCCGGCGCGCCTCGTAGCAGGCCACCGTCGCGGCCGCCGAGACGTTCAGCGAGCCGACCCGGCCCAGCTGCGGCACGAACACCACCTGGTCGCAGAGCTCCAGCGCCTCGGGCGTGATCCCGCGGTCCTCGTGCCCCAGTACGAAGGCCACCGCGGGGGTCAGCCCGGCGGCGAACATCGGCACCGCGTCGTCCGCCAGCTCCAGCCCGACCACCTTGAAGCCGTCGGCCTTCGCGGCCGCGACCGCCTCGGCGACGGTCGGGAAGTGCTCCACCTTCAGGTACTTGTCGGTGCCCATCGCGGCCTTCTGCGCGCCGGACGAGCGCACCGACGGGGTGTCCCCGGTCAGGTACAGCTTCTCGGCGCCCATCGCCGCCCCGGTGCGCACCACCGAACCGACGTTGAACGGCGACTGCAGGTTCTCCAGGATCATCGCGAGCCGGAACTCGTTGCTGCGCCGCCACGTGCGGTGCAGTCGCTTCAATTCGGTCCCGCGCAGCTGCTTCACGACGTCGTTCCCCGTCCACTCTCGGTGCCCTCGCCCGCTTCCGGGCGGGGCCGCGCTTCCAGAATCCGGAACCCGTTGACCGACGCGACCCGGGAGGTCGGGTAGCCCTGCTCGTTGAGCCACTTCTGCAGCGAGTCCGAGCCCAGGTGCTTCTGCACCACGAGGAACGCCGAGCCGTCCGGGGTCAGCCGGCCGAGCCAGTGGGTCAACAGCCCGCGCAGCTCGGCCTTGCCGATCCGGATCGGCGGGTTGGAGTAGATGGTGGCGAACCGGAGGTCCTCGGGGACCTCGTCCGGCAGCGCGGCCTGGACGTTGCCCAGCCGCAGGGCCTCCGCGTTCAGCCGGACCAGCTCCAGCGCGCGCTCGTTCACGTCCACCGCCCACACCGGGAGCCGCTTGCGGCGGGTCGCCCAGGTCAGCGCGATCGGGCCGTAACCGCAGCCGACGTCCAGGATCGGGCCGCGGACCCGCGGCTGCGGGGCGTGCTCCAGCAGGACCCGGGTGCCCTGGTCGAGCCGGCCGTGCGAGAACACCCCTGCGTCGGTGGTGAGTTCGAGGGTCAGGTCCGGGAGCGAGACCGTGATCGGCCGGCGCTCGCTGGCGACCTCGGGTGCACTGGAGAAGTAGT
The DNA here is from genome assembly GCF_042731675.1 of Kitasatospora sp. NPDC059827. Taxonomy (NCBI): domain Bacteria; kingdom Bacillati; phylum Actinomycetota; class Actinomycetes; order Kitasatosporales; family Streptomycetaceae; genus Kitasatospora; species Kitasatospora sp. NPDC059827. The sequence continues at coordinate 125,883 of NZ_JBHWIV010000018.1, forward strand.
GCGAGCCGGACATGGGATCCCCGTCGTTCGTAAGGGCCGTCGTGGTCAGGCCGTCGTGCGGATGGGCCTCGGGGCCCACCGGGTGGGTGCGGGACGGCCCTGGGTACGGCACCGATCGTACCCCCGGCGGCCTGCGGGGCGTTCCGCCCGGCCCCGGGGGACGGGCCCGCCGGCGAGGCCCCGGACCGGTCGGCACGGCCGTCCGGGCGGCGTCCGGGCGGCGTCCGGGGCGATCGTCGCGCGGAACGCCTCCGGAGCGGGGCGGGTGTGGTCGAGGCCCGGACAATACGCCGGAGGGCCCTCGGCACGTCGCGTCCGCGCGCCCGGCGGCGGATACTGCGAGTACCGCCATCCGGGCCCTGGGAGCCTCCCGACAGTGAGGACGGACGCCATGCCGCAGAATCACGAGGACTACCTGATCGACGAGGCTGCCGAGACCGTCGAGCCCGACGACGCAGCGACCGACGGCGACGAGTACGACGAGGTCGCCGAGCGCCGGGCCGTCGGCGGGGACCCGGCCACCGACCTCGCGGACGCCGCCGAGCAGAGCCGGGTCGTCCAGCTCGACGAGGACGAGTACCGGGAGTAGCGGCACGCTCCCACCGGCGCTCACCGGCCCCCCCTCAGCCCCCACCAGCCCCCACCAGCCCCCACGCGCCCCTGCAGCGCCTTGCGGCCCTACAGCGCCTTGCGGCGCTGCAACCAGGTCATCGCCGCCCAGCCCGGCAGCACCGGCAGGATCAGCGTCAGCAGCCGGAACAGCGCCACCGCCGCCAGCGCCCCGCCCTCCTCCATCGACGCGGTCTGCTGGAGCCCCAGGAGCAGCGCCCCGTCCACCGCGCCGACCCCGCCCGGGGTCGGCGCGGCGTTGCCCGCCGCGTTGCCCACCAGGAACACCACCGCCACCGCGGCGAAGGACGGTGCCCGGCCGATCGCCAGGGCGCAGCAGTACAGGCAGGTGATCAGGCAGAGCGACACTGCCAGCTGTCCGGCCACCCCCACCGCCAGCCGCCCCGGGTTGCGCAGCAGGTCCAGCAGCCGCGGCAGCACCTCGGCCGTCAACGGCCGCAGTCGCGCCGCCAGCCACCGCCGGGCGGGCGGGATCGACCAGACCACCACCAGCAGCACGGCCGCCACCACCAGCCCGCCGACCACGGCCGGCAGCGCCGCCAGCTCCGAACCGCCCGGCTGCGCGTCCACCAGGTAGACGAAGGCCCCCAGCTGCAGCAGGTGCAGCACCAGCCCGATCAACTGCCCCACCCCGACGCTGGACAGCGCCTGTGCGGTGGGGATGTTCGCCCGCTGCAACAGCCGGGTGTTCAGCGCGATCCCGCCGACGCCCCCGGGCGACACCAGCTTCACGAACGCCCCGGCCAGCTGCGCCAGCACCACGTTGCGGAAGTTCAGCCGCTCCGGCACGAACCCGACGAACCCCATCGCCGCCGCCACGTGGCTCAGCCCCGCGGCCAGCACCGCCAGCGCCATCCACCACGGATCGGCATCGGTCAGCGCCGCGACCGGGTTGTCCTCCACCGCGAAGAACTGCGGGATCAGCAGCACCCCGGCCACCACCCCGCCCGCCACGGCGAACAGGGTCCGCGGCCGCAACCGCTCCAACCGCACCGGCCGCCCCACCACCTCCGGGCGCCCGCGCGACACCTCCGCCCGGATCTCCTCCAGCAACCCGCCGGCCACCCCGGCCGCGGCACTGGCCCCGGCCTCCGCCTCGGCCTTCGTGGCCGAGCCGACCCGGCCGACCGCAGGAGCGGCGGACGACCGGGTAGGGACGGCAGCGCTGCCCGAGCTGCCGTCCCCACCCACGGGCAGGACGTGGTCGCCGACACCGCCGGTGCGAGCGGGCAGCACGGGGGAGTGCCCCTGGTCGCCCGGGACCACCGGCTGCCCGGGCTGCTGCCCGGTGCCGACCGCGTCGCCCGGCGCCTGCCCGCCCGGTGTCGCCGCCCCCGCCCCGGCCGCCGCCCCCGCCGGACCGGAGCCCGGGCGGCGCTTGAGCGCCTGGCGGGTCGAACGGGCGAGGGCGATCGGTTGGAGGAGGGGGAGTGCGGCGCCCAGGGCGTCGCGGCCGAGGACGGTGGTGGCGGTGCGGACGGCGCGGTCGGCGCCGGCCCGGAGGGCGAGGGTGGTGAGCAGTTGGACGACGTCGCAGCGCAGGACGAGTTCGCTGGCCGCGATGTCGCCGTCGGCGAAGTCGACCAGGTGGACCGCGCCGGTGCCGTCGACCAGCAGCGAGGACGGGACGAGGGCGCGGTGGGCGATCTCGCGGCGCTGGAGCAGGGCGAGCTGGCCCCAGGCGTCGGTGAGGAGCCCGTCGGTGATCTCCTCGTCGTCGAGCCGGTCGAGGGTGCGTCCGGCCAGGTGCTCGTACGCGATCAGGGCGGTGTCGTGGCCGAGGCCGGCGGTGGCGGCGATCCGGCGGGTGCGGACGCCGGCGGCGAGGGCGGCGTAGGTGACCAGGGCCTCGTGTTCCAGCCCGGTGCGCGGTGAGCGCAGGGCGCGCGGGTGGGGGGCGGTGCGCAGCCGCAGGCGGCGCCAGGCGCGCTGGACGGCGGCGGCGGTGACGGCCTGCCGGTCGAGCAGTTGGACGTCGAGTTCGGCCCGGTCGTCGGCCTGCCGGACCCGGTAGCGGTCCGGTCCGGCGGGCAGGGCCTCGACCGGTCGCAGTCCGCTGTCGCGCAGGGCGCGCAACACTTCGCCGGGCCGGGGCCGCGGGTCCGGGGTGCCGACGGCGTACAGGGTGCCGTGGGCGCCGGTCCAGCCGATGAGCAGCCCGAGCAGCAGGGCGGTGGGGGTGGCGTACCCGCCGGCCAGTCCGGCGAGGCCGGAGAGGGTGAGGACGGCCCAGGGCAGGCGCCGTTCGCGGCTGGCGGAGGCGGTCATGAAGGCGAGGACGGGCGCCAGGTAGCCGTAGACGGGTTCGGTGTGCGCGAGCGCGTCGGCGGGCAGCCGCTGGGTGAGGGCGGTGAGCAGCGAGGCCGGGGCGAGGTCGTCGGCCCACAGGTCGAGGGCGAGGGTGGCGCCGTACGCGATGACGGCGGCGAGCAGCCCGTCGGAGACCTGCTGGAGGGCGCGCCGCCGGTCGGGGCCGAGCAGGCGGCGGACGGCGAGGCCGACGGGCAGCAGCAGGACGGCGGCGGTGGTGAGCCCGCCGGCCAGGTTCGCCAGCGGCCTGGGGACCAGCGCGGCGGCCCCGGCGACGTCGGCGGCGATGCCGCCGGTGGTGGCCCGGGCGTAGTCGGCGAGCAGCAGGGTGAGCGCGATCGTGATCAGGCCGGTGAGCAGTCGGATCAGGGCGACGGGCTGTCGGACCCGTCCGGCCTCGGCCAGCGGGCGGGCCCGTCGTCGCAGGCCTCCCGGGCCTCCCGGTCCTCCCGGCCGGCCGGGTGCGGCCCTGTCGGCATGCCGCTGCCCGGGTATCTCCCCGTTGCTGTCCGGCCGTCCGGCCGGGGTGGTGCTGCCGCCCCCGCCGGTGTCGCCGTTCGTTCTCCCCGTCACGATCGCCACGGGTGGCATGCTCCCATGCCACCCGTGAGCCGGGGGCGCGGGTTCGGCCCGCCCCGGTCCCGCCCCGGTCGCGCCCCCACCCCGCCCCGGGCCCGCCCGCGTCACGCCTGCCGGGTCGGCAGCACCACCTGGTGGCGCAGGTTGACGTGCCGGGGCCGGCTGACGGTGTAGGCGATGAGGTCCGCGATGTCGTCCGCGCCGAGCGCCGGGATCGCGGCGAACAGGCCGCCGAGCTGTTCGCGCAGCACCGGGTTGTCGATGTGCTCGCCGAGTTCGGTGTCGGTGAGGCCGGGCTCGACGGCGCTGACCCGGACGTCGCGCGGGCCGAACTCGGTGCGCAGGGCGGTGGAGAGCTGGGTGAGCGCGGCCTTGGTGGCGCCGTACACCGCGTAGTCGGGGAAGGAGACGTGCGAGGCGATGGAGGAGACGTTGACCAGGTCGGCGGTGCGGCCGTCGGCGGCGGCCGCGGTGAGGTCGGCGGTGAAGGCGCGGACGATCCGCAGGGCGCCGGTGAGGTTGGTGTCGATCATCCGGGTCCATTCGTCGATCCGCCCGTCCGCGAGCGGATTGGCCAGCATCACCCCGGCGTTGTTGACCACCAGGTCGACCGGGCCGTAGGCGGCGTGGACGGCCTTCGCGGCGGCGTCGACCGAGGCCTGGTCGGTGATGTCGGCGGTGACGGCGAGGGCCTGCCCGCCGGCCGCGGCGATCTCGGCGGCGAGCGCGTCGATCCGCCCGGTGCGGCGGGCGAGCAGGGCGACCCGGGCGCCGTTCGCGGCGAGCAGCCGGGCGGTGGCGGCGCCCATGCCGCTGGCGGCTCCGGTGACGACGGCGGTGCGGGTGGCGAGGGCGGGGTAGCTCATCGGGGGACTCCTGGAGGGGTTCGACCTGCTGACGTCGACCACTCTGCGGCGCCGCCGCGCGCCTACCCAGGGCCACGTTCTTCCCGGGTCCGCGCTTCCCGGGAAGTCCCTGCCTGGGAAAGGCAGTACCACCCTCGGGCCGTCGCCCCGGGGCTACCCTGCCTGGCATGGAGAACACCCTGGGGGACTTCCTCCGCTCGCGCCGGGCCCGGATCCAGCCGGAGGAGGTGGGCCTGCCCGCGCACGGCCGCCGCCGGGTGCAGGGCCTGCGCCGGGAGGAGGTGGCGCAGCTCGCCGGGGTCAGCGTGGACTACTACATCCGGCTGGAGCAGGGCCGCGGCGGGAGCGCCTCGGACGCGGTGCTGGACGCGGTCGCCCGGGTGCTGCGGCTGGACGAGGCGGAGACGGCGCACCTGCGGTCGCTGAACCGCCCGCCGAAGGAGACTCCCGCCCGGGTCCGCGGGGACCGGCGGGTCCGCCCGGGGACGCGGCTGCTGCTGGACCTGATGACCGGGGTGCCGGCCTTCGTGCTGGGCCGCCGGATGGACGTGCTCGCCTGGAACGCCCTGGGCGACGCGGTGAACGGCTTCTCCGAGCGCGCCGCGGCCGGAAAGCCCGGTACGGCGCTCAACCAGGTCCGGGACGCCTTCCTCGACCCGGCCGCCCGCACCCTGTACCGCCAGTGGGACGCCGTCGCCGCCGAGACCGTCGCCCAGCTGCGCCGGGACGCCGGGCTGCACCCGGACGACCCGGCCCTGGCCGCCCTGGTGGGCGAACTGTCGGTGCGCAGCGAGGAGTTCCGCCGGCTCTGGGCCGACCACCTGGTGCGGGAGAAGACCAGCGGCGTGAAGCTGCTCCGGCACCCGCTGGTCGGCGACCTCGACTTCGGTTTCGAGACCCTGGCCGTCCAGGGGTCGCCGGACCAGGTGCTGGTCGCCTACACCGCCGCGCCGGGTTCGCCCACCGCCCAGCGGCTGGCCCTGCTGGCCAGTTGGACGGCCGCCGGCCCGGTTCCGGAGCCCGCGGAGCGCGCAGAGCCCGTGGAGTCCGGGGACGGGTCCTGAGCGAACGGTCTGAGCGAACGGTCTGAGCGGGCGGCCCGGCCGGAGCCGTCATAGCCTTCGAACATGACCGCCTGCGAAGACCTCGCCATGGCCCCCCGGGACATCGAGCCCGCGCCGCCCACCGACGGCTGCGCGGACTGCCTGGCCGGGGGCAGCCGGGACTGGGTGCACCTGCGGGTCTGCCTGGACTGCGGCCACATCGGCTGCTGCGACAACTCGCCGCAGCGGCACGCCACCGCGCACTTCCACAACTCCTCCCACCCGGTGATCCGTTCCTACGAACCGGGGGAGGACTGGCGCTGGTGCTACGTCCACGAGGTCATGGGCTGAGCCGGCCCCCGACCGCTCCGGTGGCACCGGCCCGTCGACCGGATAAAATCCGGACATAACACCCGAGCGGCCCCTCGGTCCGGCATCCGTCCGGCCACGGCCGCCGAAGGGAGGCCGACGATGACCAAGCGAACCGCGGGCAGCACCGCCCAGCTCCGCAAGGGCACCCAGGAACTGCTGGAACGCCGGGGCATGGCGACGATGCCCGGCCGGCTCGGACCGAAGCCCGCCTTCGGCGCGCTGTCCGCCGCCGGGAGCCCGACCGGCGACGCCTTCCGCCACGGCGGGCGGGACGCGGCCTCCGCGATGCCGCACGCCGCTCCGGCGATGCACGCGGAACTCAAGGGGCACCGCCACCGCGGCGCCGAGAAGCACTCGGCCCACTGAGCCGGCCCCGCGCCGACCACGCACCCCGCTGACCGGCCGACTGTCAGTGGGGTGCGCTACGTTCGACCCGTTCACCAGGACGCGGCGGGGCGCCCGGAACGCACAGGGCGCGACGGGGCGCGACAGGGCGCGACGGGGCGAACAGAACGCACGAGGCGACGGGGGCGCACCATGACCGACGTGACCACGCAGGAGCCGGTGGAGCTCCAACTGGAGCGCCACCGCACCGAACTCACCGGCTACTGCTACCGCATGCTCGGCTCGGTCTTCGAGGCCGAGGACGCGGTGCAGGAGACCATGGTCCGCGCCTGGCGCGGGCACCGGGGCTTCGAGGGCCGGTCGGCGCTGCGCTCCTGGCTGTACCGGATCGCCACCAACGTCTGCCTGGACGCGCTGAACGGCCGCAAGGGCCGGGCCCGTCCGATGGACCTCGCCGGTCCGGTGACGGTGGCCACCGCGAGCGACGTCCGGCTGCCCGAGGTGACGTGGATCGGCCCCGCGCCGGACGGCCGGGTGCTCCCCGAGACGGGGGACCCGGCCGAGGTGGCCGCCCGGCGCGAGTCGGTGAAGCTGGCCTTCGTCGCCGCGCTGCAGCGCCTCGCGCCCCGGCAGCGGGCGGTGCTGATCCTGCGGGAGGTGCTCGGCTGGAAGGCCGCCGAGGTCGCCGAACTGCTCGGCGTCACGGTCGCCTCGGTCAACAGCGCGTTGCAGCGGGCCCGCGCGGTGCTCGCCGCGGACGCCTCCGCCGCCCGCCCGGCCGCCGCACTGGACGAGGCGCACCGCGCCCTGCTGGAGCGCTACGTCCGCGCCTTCGAGGCGTACGACATGGACGGCCTGACCGCGCTGTTGCACGAGGACGTCACGCTCAACATGCCGCCGTACTCGATGTGGCTGCGGGGGGCGGCCGAGGTCCGGGCCTGGATGCTGGGCCCGGGGCACGGTTGCCGGGGCTCCCGGCTGCTCCCGGTGACGGCCAACGGCGGTCCGGCCCTCGCCCAGTACCGGCCGAGCCCGGCGGGCGGGTACGCGCCGTGGGCGCTGGTCGTGCCGGAGGTGTCGGACGGCCGGATCACCGGGCTCACCAACTTCCTCGACACCGACGTGCTCTTCCCGCTCTTCGACCTCCCGGCCCGGCTCCCGGCCCGGCTCCCGGCCGAGTAGGCCGTCCTGCTCGGCGGGCGTGGCGGCCGCGCCCCGGTGGCAGAGTGGGGGCGACCGAACCGCCCTGCCCCAGGAGGAACACCGTGACGGCTGAGCCCTTGAGATCCCGCGAGGAGTGGCTGGCCTCGCTGCCCCGGATCTACGCGGCGGCGGGCTGCCTGCTGCGCGACGAGTCGGGCCGGATCCTGATCGTGAAGGCCGGGTACCGCGAGCACTGGCAGTTCCCCGGCGGGACGATCGACCTCGGGGAGGGCCCGGTCGAGTGCGCCGCGCGGGAGTTGGAGGAGGAGACCGGCATCGTCAAGGAGGCCGGCGACCTGCTGGCCATCTCCTGGACCCACCCCTCGAACGAACTCGACCACCCTGCCCAGCACTTGATGTTCGACTTCGGCACCGTCCCGGACGGCACCCCCGTGACCGTCCCGGCCGGCGAGCTGGACACCCACCGCTGGGCCCCGCTCGACGAGGCCCTGGAGCTGCTCGGCCCGGCCCGTTCGGCCCGGCTGCGGGCGGCCCTGGAGGCGGCCGCCGACGGCCGGGTCCGGATCGTCACCACCCACATCTCCGGCTTCTAGGCGAGGCCGCCGAAGTGCCGTGCCCCGGAAGGGAGTTCACCCCGGGGCACGGCCGGTGGGCCGGCCCTCACCGGTTCCCGGGGTCGGCCTCCCGGGCGGCGATCAGGGCGGCGACGGCCTCCGAGACGAAGGTCTCCGCCTCGGTCTTGTCCACGTTCAGCCCGGCGAGCACGCCCTTGCCGTTCTCCAACTCCAGGAGGGCGAGCAGGATGTGCTCGGTGCCGACGTAGTTGTGCCCGAGCTTGAGCGCCTCCCGGAAGGTCAGCTCGACGGCCTTCTTGCCCTGGGTGGAGTACGGGATCAGCGCGGGCACCTGCTGCTCGACGGCGGTCGGCAGCGCGGCGGTGGTCGCCGTCCGGACGGCCTCCGGGGTGACGCCCTGGGCGAGGAGCGCCTTGAGCCCGATGCCCTCGGGCTCGGCGAGCAGGCCGAGCAGGATGTGCTCGGGGCCGATCTCGGGGTTGTTGGCCCGGCGGGCCTCCTCCTGCGAGGCCACCACGACCTTGCGGGCCCGGGGCGTGAACCGGGAGAAGCCCTGGCTGGGGTCGAGGTCGGCCGGGCTGCCCGGGCCCTTGGAGACGAAGCGCTTCTGGGCGGCCTGCTTGCTGACGCCCATGCTGTGGCCGATGTCGGTCCAGGAGGCGCCGGAGCGGCGGGCCTGGTCGACGAAGTGGCCGATGAGGTGGTCGGCGAGTTCGCCGAGGTGGTCGGCGGCGATGACCGCGTCGGAGAGCTGGTCGAGCGCGTCGGTGTGGACCGTCTTGATCGCGGCGATCAGGTCGTCGAGGCGCAGCGGAGTGGTGTTGGGGACAACGGGATTCTCCATGCGTCAACCGTAGGTTGTCGATCCGAGGATCGTCAACCATCGGTTGACGCTTACCGCCGGGTAGCTTGTGCTCGCCCCGCGTCGAACTCCGCGACTCCTACGCGGTGGGCAGCAGTCGGGCCCGGACGGCGGCGACCTGGGCGGGCGTGACCCCGGCCGCGAGCAGGTATCCCGCCGGGTCCAGCCCGTCGAGCGCGTCGGCCAGGGCGGCCTCGGCGGTGGTCCCGGCCTCGGCCAGCGCGGCGTCGATCCGGCGGTACGGGTCCGGCAGGCCGAGCATCCCGTACAGCGGGCGGACGTTGGGGCCGCTCAGCAGGTAGTCCTCGGCGATCGCGGCCCGGTCGACCCCGGCCAGGGCGAGCAGCAGCAGGGCGGCCAGACCGGTGCGGTCGCGTCCGGCGCCGCAGTGCACCACCAGGCCGCCGGGGCGGGCGTCGGCGATCGCGGTGACCAGCGCGGCGGCGGCGTGCGGGCAGTGCTCCAGGTAGGGGCGGAAGGCCAGCGGGGTGCCGTCCAGTCGGCCGTGGGCCGCCCACCAGGCGGGGCCGGCCAGTTCGTCCAGCGGGACGCGGACCAGTTCGACGCCGTCGGGCAGCGGGAGGAGCGGCTTGTACTCCTCGGCGTTGCGCAGGTCGACCACGGTGCGGACACCGTGGTCGAGGAGGGCGTCCCAGCCCTCGCGGGTCAGCCGGTCCAGGTTGTCCGCCCGGGCTATCGCGCCTCGGGCGGTCGGGCGGCCGGAGGCGGTGGGGAGTCCGCCCAGGTCACGGACGTTCAGGCAGCCGTCCCAGACGAGGGTGCGGTCCTCGGTGGTGGTCAGTGCGTCGGTCCGCATGTGGGGCTCCCCGGTCGGTCGTCTCGGGGGATCCCGTTATCCCCTCGTTATATGGACTCCCGGGAGATCCCATTGGTTCCTGATCGTTCGAACCGTCGGCACCGGCAGTTCGTACGGCGTACCGACGGGGGCTCAGGCCGCGGTCGGGGTCCCGGTCTCGGCGGCGACCAGCTTCTCGATCGGGTCGGCCGCGATCCGGCCGAACAGCGAACCGGCCACGATCGCGCCGATCAGGAACACGGTGGACAGCCAGGCCATGGTCGACACCGGCAGGGTGAAGGCGCCGACCACCCGGGCCGCGCACTCGGCCAGCAGCGCGGTGCCCCAGATGCCGGCGAACACCCGCTCGTGGCGGCGGAAGGCCCGCGAGCCCGCCGCCCGGCCCTCGACCAGCCGCTGCCAGGCGGCGGCGCGGTCCTGCTTCCCCTTGGTCATGAACGGCATCAGCACCGGGGTCATCACCGACCGGCCGACCACCGCGGAGACCAGGATCGCCAGCGCCACGGTGCCGCTCAGCCCACCGTCCTTGGCGATCATCATCCGGGCGTCGCCGGTGACGAAGGTGAGCGCCAGGCCCGCCAGGTTGACCGCCAGCATCAGCGCGGCCCACAGGTTGACCTGACGCTCGCGCAGCAGGCCGAGGACGGTCCGGCCGGCCGGGAAGGCGCTGCTCCAGGCCAGCGCGGCGAACTCGCTGAGGCCGCAGGCCGAGTGCAGCAGGTAGTACCCCGCCAGCGGGGCGGCCACGTCGAGGAGCAGCGGACGGAGCCCCGAGACCACCGGGTTCGGCGCCGAGGCGGCGGCCCCGTCCGCGGGGGCAGGGGTGGTGGTGGCGGTGGTGGCGGGCGCGGTGGTGGCGGGAACGGTGGTGGCGGGAACGGTGCCGGCGGCGCTGACGGTCTGGCTGCTCATGGTGGGTTCCTCCCCGACTGGTGGCCGCGGGCCGCTGCCCGCGTCGTGCCTCCAGCTTCGCCGTCCGACCCTCCGTCAGAGCAGTGCCGTCCGTTGCCGGATCCGCATGACAGCTGTCACGGTCCGGCCCGTGACACCCTCGTTGACCTGCGCCGTTCTAGGGTCCGTCTTCAAACTCCCGTCGTTCGCCCGGAGGGCGGGCGGGGCGGCGTTGGGGTGCGTGCATCGCAAGGCGGAGGAGGGAGCCCAATGCAGCGCATTGGCGACCGACGACAACGCGGCGAGGCGCGCTTGTGCCCTGGGGGTA